>QHYN01000253.1 GCA_003224145.1 Acidobacteriota bacterium | reverse complement strand
AATCGCTCGAGAAACTTAGAGATTGCCCCATCCTTTGACGCCGAACCCAAAGCAAAGGGTTTGCCGTTATCCACGATCACGGGACGGCCCAAATCCAGTGCAAGAATATCCTCCACGACGGACTGGGGCAATTCTGTGACTAACGTCACAACCTTCGGTTTAAGTGACCGCCGTATTCGTGACGCTACGACCGGGAGGCGTTCCTTCAGGAGCCTTGCCAAGTCGGCCTTCGCGTTCAGGGCTTTGTCTAAGGGACATTCGAGGACATAAGTCAGAAAGTATCCGGCCCGTTGGAACTCCGCTTGAATGGCCTCAGGAGGTTTTCCCGCCGCGATTCCTACGGCGCGAAGAAGGAGCGCCGCTTCCCCGCGGAACTCTTCGCCCGGCGAATACAGAAACTCGCTGTCCTCAACAGGAGCAACAGCTCCCAGCAGAAGCGTCTGGATGTGCACCGGCCGGTATCGCGTTGCCCACTCCAGCCGGCGGAGCCTCCGGTCTATATGCTCGGGTGAAGCAATTTGCCCGCAGCCGTCGCAACGCAAATCAATTGAGTCTGACATCATAATTCCTTCGCACAATTCACTTGACAGCTACTGACCGCGGGGTTTAAAACCTCCATCATTCGCTTATCTCTGGAGATCCCAATGCGCTTCCCTCGCTTCGCTCTTCTTGCTTTTGCTTTTACCCTCATCGCCCACTTCGCTTTTGCCCAGCAAATCACTGTAACCGTCCAGCGCGACCCGCAAGCCATCGCGCTCGCGCAGCAAACGCTCGCTGCCATGGGCAGCGCGCAAGCTCTCCTCTTCCAGGATTCCCTCGCGACTGGCCAAGCCCAAATCTTCAAGCCGGATGGAACCTCCACGGTCTTGCCCATCACAAAGAAGTCTAAAGGCACCACCATGGCCCGAACGGAGCTTCAGCGGCCCGAAGGCACGCGCATCCGTATCGTCAACGGCGGCATCGGGGCCATCCAAAATCCCGACGGCACGGTCCGCCCCCTGTTTTCAAACAATACGGTCGCCGAAAGGATCGAACACATTCCTGCTCTTTCGATTCTCTGCGAATGGCAATCCTCCAATATCGAGATTAGTCACATCGGCACGGACACTATAAACGGCAATCCCGTTCAGGTCATCGCGCTTAGCCTCATTCCCACCTCAGACCCGCAATGGATCAGCCTTTATCGCACTACAACGCAAACCCTTTTCTACATTGACCAAGCCACGAGCCTTGTCTCCAAAATCCAATATCAGAACTTCGCGGAGCGTGACAGCAACGTCTCAGAAAAGGTCGAGGTCTTCTTCTCCGATTATCGGCTCGTTAACGGCGTTCAAGTTCCCTTCAAGCAAGCCAGCTACGCGGATGGAAGCCTCCGGTCTACTTTGACCTTCACCAGCGTTTCCTTCAACACCGGCCTTTCCGCCTCCGAATTCGCAGTTCCCGGAGGCAACTGACATGCGCCTCCTCACTGCCTGCCTCGTCCTTCTCCTTGCTTGCCTTTTCGTCCCAATTTGCTCAGCTCAGGATGTCTACAACGAAATCAACGTCGGCACGCCTCCCAACGGCCTCTTCCACGGCGGAGAAGTGGACTCCGTTCAACTCGGTAACGGCAATCTGCACATCGAAATCCCTCTCTGGACGGTTGCCGGTAGAGGACCGCTCGCCCCGGGGGCAATCTTTGTCCTCGACACAAAAGAATGGACCGCCAAATTCACCACAAATAAACAGACTGGTGACGTCACCGTCTTAATCCAGCCCGAGTTAAATGGCACATTCAAGGGAGTGGTCCGCGGACTTCACTACACGCGCCAATCATCCACCTTTCACGCGCAAGTGCCGTCCTGCCCGGCGTACTTATCCAATTTTGTGCTTGCCGAGGCCAACGGCACGAAACATCATTTCGTCCCCGATCCGGGCGACTCCTGCCTGGGCACTTTGACTTGGCCTGTTTATTATGCGGATGACGGGTCTGGGTTTACACTCAGTTTAACGAGGAGCGGCATTCAGTTTGTCTCAGAAACCGACACCAACGGCAACCAACTCACTTCCACTACAGACACCCTGGGCCGCACGCTTGCTGACGGCACCCTCACTTACTACGACAACGCGGGCACCGCCCAGACCATTCAAGTCACTGGCATTAGCGTCCCGATAAACACGCACCTCTGCCAGTGGGTGGAGGGCGTCAATGCCTGCCAGGAATACACCTCCACAAAAAACGAAATTTCTCAGATTAGGCTCCCAAACGGGATGACCTACACGATCAATTATGTCCAGAACGACGAGGGCGAACCGAGTTCCATCACCCTGCCTTCGGGCGCGCAAATCAGTTGGACCTACAATTCCGGTGACGAAGGCGGTCCTGCCGTGGCTACCAGGACCGTCACCGCCAACGGCCAATCCAGCACATGGACTTATAACTATGCGGGTTCCGCAGCTTGGCTCACCACCGACCAGCGCACCACCAACAGCGTCACCAAGACCACAACCTATCAGAACAATTTCGCCGGTTTGCTGGCCACTCTCACCTACCCTAGCGGTCGCGTCATCACCTATACTTCGGATGGAGCGGGCCGAATGAGCAAAGGCCAAGACATACCGAATTCCGTAAACTACGTCACCGGAACCTGCGCGAATGGCACGGACAGTCTCGGGGTCTGCTACACCCCGCCCGGCTCGCCCTCCTCGCTCCTCAATGGCGCAAGCCTGGTTTCCACCTTTTACTACGACAAACGCCTGCAACCCTGCCGCATTTCCGCCAAGAGCACCGGTACCGCACCCTTAACCTGCACAGATACCGCTGTCGGCAACGTCCTCGACTTCACCTACAATTTCAACCTGGGCGCGGGGGACAATGGCAACGTTGTGAGCATCACCAACAACCGCGACACCACTCGCTCGCAATCCTTCACCTACGACCCCCTCAATCGCCTCGCCACCGCCAGAACAACCTCCACGACCGGTTCAACCTGCTGGGACGAAGCCTTCGGCTACGACCCCTGGGGCAATCCGCTTTCCATCGGGCGCATCAGCGGCTACACCTGCTCGAATGAAGAATTGCTCAGCATCACTGCCACCACCAATAACCAGATCAGCGGCGACACCTTTGACGCCGCGGGGAACCTCATCACCATCCCTGCCATCGCCAACTACACCTACGACGCCGAAAACCATCTCAAGACCGCTGCGGGAGTCACGTACACCTATGACGGCGACGGCAAGCGCGTCGAAAAATCCAACGGCAAACTCTACTGGTATGGCACCAGCAGCGATCCCCTCGACGAGACCGACCTCGCAGGCAACACCAATAATTCGAGCTTCTTCGAGTACATTTTCTTTGGCGGCAAGCGCATTGCCCGCCGAGACTATCAGAACAACGTCAACTACTACTTCGCCGACCACCTCGGCACCGCACGCGTTGTCACCAACGCTTCCGGCACAATTCTCGACGACTCCGACTTCTATCCCTTCGGCGGCGAACGCGCCTACCTAAACTCCAGCCCTCAAAACTACAAATTCACCGGCAAAGAACGGGATAGCGAAAGCGGGCTGGATAATTTTGGCCTTCGATATCTTGGGTCTTCCATGGGCAGATTTATGTCCCCCGATTCCATCGCTAACGACTGGGAGCTACAAAATCCCCAAACCTGGAACCGTTACGTCTACGCGCGAAATAACCCTCTTGCCTACGTTGATCCCGACGGGGCAGCTGTTGAACTCATATGCACAACGTCTTCTGACAAGTGCGCGGCTCAGCGCGAGCAAGAACTTGCGGCACTTCAAAACTCTCTGGGGAACAAAGACGCTGCTTCGCGTCTCTATATCAATGAAGTGAAGGACGGAGACAACACCCGGTATTTCGTCGGCATAAAAGGCGACGTTGGAGATTTTGAGAGCCTCAGCGGTGGTGCCAAGGATTTGGGTGAGATAGTCGGAGCCAAGCAGGTCGTGGAGTTCGGCTTGACTGACAAGGACCTCCCAGGTGCTGGCAAGGGCCAAGGTTCCTATACTTATGCACCCGGCGAGATCGGCAACGCCAACCCACGGGTCCTCGTAAACCCAGGTGCTGTTGCGAGCGCTAGTATTTTCTTCTCAAATACAGTGTTTGGCGGTTCGAGATTTGGTCCCGGAAAGGTCCGTGACACAACAACTGGTATTGCTGCTTTCCATGAATTCGGCCATGTCTGGAAAATGTGGCAGAACATTAACGCTGCCCAAAATGGTGTGATTCCCGGGGCAAACGGAATCGATCCAAGGTTAAACACATCGAGCGAGGCTGTGCGGTGGGAGAATCGTATGCGTCAGCAGTTGTACGGACCCTTCGGCCCGAACAATGCCGAACGCAAAGTGCATGACTGATCGATGAGTCAGGGGGATAAGACACAAATGAATCTCAAGTGGTCTAGAACACTGGCGATACTTGGAGCTGTAATCATGGCCTCGCTCGTGTTGATCTTCTATACCAGCACAGACAAGACTGCGATCCGTGAATGGGTGAGCACCGTAGGCTTTCCGGGAATCTGGATAGGGGCGCGGCTTTTCAGAGGTGCTCCACTGACGCGAACGAGCGACGTCCTATTCAACCTGTATCTTGTCGCGTGCACTGCTCTTGAAGGATTTCTTCTTGGTTGGTGCATCGATTTCGTTCTAAAGAGGAGGGGTGGCCGCACCCATACTTACGACGCGCCAAAATGACAGCGGCCTACGAGTATGGCACCACTGCTCCTCACTTCACCGGCAAAGAACGCGACTCGGAGTCGGGTCTGGATAACTTCGGGGCTAGATACTACTCAAGTTCAATGGGGAGATGGGCGACGCCGGATTGGTCGGCGAGACCTGCTGCTGTTCCGTACGCCGTCCTCGGCAATCCGCAGAGCCTAAATCTCTACAGCTACGTAAAGAATAATCCTGTGAGTCTGACCGATCCCGACGGCCACTGCGATCGGGGCAGTCCTGGGTGCGCACTACAACTTGTACAGGCAATTCAGAACTTTGCTGATCACCCGGGTGAATACGTCAAAGCGTTCGTTTTGGGCGCTGTAAAACAAGAACTGTCCACTGTCCGCGACAA
>QHYN01000252.1 GCA_003224145.1 Acidobacteriota bacterium | reverse complement strand
GCCATTGTGTCCTCCGATTGCAGCGCTAGCCATCCTACAGCGCGGAAGGGGGCCTGCCAAGAGCAAGGATCATGCGGATGCGGGGAAAACGGAACGTCCGAACGTCGAAACGTCTAGAAAGGCGCACAGCCAGGAATGGCTGTGCCACAAAAGACGAGTCAGATGGAAAGCGAAGCGAAGAGAGATTCCTCATATGCACAGGTGGACCACTTCGCCAGAACGAAGTGGGAAAAGAAAGTCAGCCTGCTCCGTTCGGAATGACGGGTGGGGCTGGGACGGCGCTAGGAAGGCAAACACTTGGCGATGATGAGGGTGATGTCGTCGTGTTGTTCGCGGGGGCTGAACTGGCGGACTTCGTCCACCACGGCGGTAAGCGAAGCTTGTGAGGAGAGGGCGCGATGGCGGCGCAAAGCTTCGACGAGGCGCTTTTCTCCAAATTCTTCCCCTGCTTCGCTGAACGATTCGGTGATGCCGTCAGTGTAGAGAGCAAGGGTATCGCCGGGAAAGAGCTGGCTCTCCGCAATCGCGCAATTCCACTTCTTGAAAATGCCGAGAACGGTGGCGGTGGAGTCGAGACGATCGAGGGTGTTGTCGCGGCGGAGGAGAAGAGCTGAGAGATGGCCACAGTTGGCGTAGCGCAAACGGCGAGCGGCGTCGTCATATTCGGCGAAGAAGAGCGTGGCGAAAGCGCCATCGGTGGTATTCTCGCAAAAAAGGCGATTGACCGATTGCAAGAGGCGTTGCGGCTGATCCAAAGCGATGGCGCACTGGCTGCGCAGATTGGCCTGGAGGTTGGCCATCAAGAGAGCGGCAGCGATTCCTTTTCCGGAGATGTCCCCGATGACGAAACCGAGGCGGTCGCTGCCTAAATCGAGAAAATCGTAGTAATCGCCGCCGACCTGACGGGCCTGATGGCAAATTCCTGCGTATTCCAGGGTTCGGAGGGGCGGCAAGGTTTGCGGGAAGAGCCGGGCCTGAACTTGTTTTGCAATTTCCAGTTCCTGGGCAGCGCGGCGTTCCGCTTCACGCTTTTCGGCGATGGCGCGGCGTTGCGCTTCGACAGCACGGGTCACTTCGTCGAAGCTGACCAGCGAAAACGAATTGCCATCGAGATCCTTGAAGCGGGTGAAGACCCCTCCCCAAATCGGTCCGTGTTCCGAGTTTTGCGCCGACGCCGCCGATTGCGGCGCGCGCACGTGTACCCCATGCTTGAGTCGCTTCAAGCGCGGCGCAAAGTTGAAACGAACTCCACGCTTGCTCCATTCGCGGAACTTGGCGAGCACATCTTCGGTGACAAAGGTAATCTGGGTGGACCGGCCAATGAGCTTGCACTCCTCTGAGTCGGGCTCAGGTGCGCACAGTGTCAGGTTCGAAGTGCCGTCGGGCGGGGCGACGGTAATCCAGCGGCGGCGCGGTTGATCGCGGGCGTCAAAGACTAATTGGAAACCGAGCTGATCGACATAGAAGCCTAGGCTGCGGTCCAAATCGCGTACGAAGATCGTGATGGACTGAAGGCGCAGGTACGGGTCCTGGCGATCCAGGCGAATCGTGGACCCGTCTGCCCATTCGCGAGGAGTGCTGCCCATGCGCAGCATTATATCTAAATGCCTGGACGGTTCTTTCTGGAGCGCGCAACTGCTCCAACCTTGTTGAAAGAGCGTCGCATCAGAAGCGCATAGGCTGTGCCATAGAGAAGAAGAGAGAGCGGACTCAGGATTGCAGCCACATTGACGAGCCAATGCCGCTCCAGTAGCGTAAGATAATCGGATGGCGATGATGAGCAAACCATGAGGATTCTGTTTGTGGCGTCGGAAGGGCTGCCGTTTTCCAAGACCGGCGGCCTGGCGGATGTCGTGGAGGCGCTGCCGAAAGCGCTCGTGGCGCAGGGCCATGAAGTGGCCGTGGTGTTGCCGCGCTACCGGGGGACGAAGGCGACGGCAGTGGTGATGCCAAGCCTGACGATTCCCATGGGAGGCGCGCGGCTGCACTTTCCGGCAATCGCTGACGGCACGCTGCTCAACGGGGTGCGCTATTTCTTCGTGGATGATCCGGCGTACTTCGACCGCGACGGATTGTACGGAGGCAGGCGAGGGGATTATCCGGACAATGCCGAACGCTACGCGGAGTTTTGCCGCGCAGCGATCGAAGTTTCCAAGCATATTTGGCCGGCGGACGTGATTCACTGCCACGACTGGCAGACAGCGCTGGTGCCGGTGCTGCTGCGGACGTCGTACAGCGATGATCCTCTGGTGAAGGATATTCCAGTGGTGTTCACGGTTCACAATATGGGGTATCAGGGACAGTTCCCCCGAGACGTGCTGGACCGCGTCGGGATTCCACAAACGCTCTTTCATCCGGGAGGGCTCGAGTTTTACGGAAGTGTGAACCTGCTGAAGGGCGGATTGGTTTATGCGGACTATTTGACGACCGTCAGCAAGAAGTATGCGCAAGAGATTCAGACGCCGGAATTCGGGCATGGTTTGGACGGCGTGGTGAAGGGCCGGGCGGACCGGCTGGTGGGCATTTTGAACGGCGTGGATTACATGGCGTGGAACCCGGAGAAAGACGAGATCATTGTGGCGAGATACTCGGCGAAGGATTTGAGCGGCAAACAGGTGTGCAAGAATGAGTTGCTGGAAGTGTTTGGATTGCCGCACGAGCACCTGGAGCGACCGCTGCTGGGAATCGTGTCGCGCTTCGCGGATCAGAAGGGATTCGATTTGATCGCCGAGAAAGCGCACGAGCTGATGCGGGAAGATTTGGTGCTGGTGGTGCTGGGGACGGGCGAGCGCAAGTATGAGGAATTGTTCCGTGCGCTCGCGGCAGCCTATCCGGGGCGCGTGGGAGTGAGAATTGAATACAACAATGAACTGGCGCACACAGTGGAAGCGGGAGCGGACATGTTCCTGATGCCGTCGCGCTACGAGCCGTCCGGGTTGAATCAGATGTACAGCCTGAAGTATGGTACGGTGCCGATTGTGAGGGCGACGGGAGGGTTGGACGACAGCATCGAGCCCTTTGACGTGGAGCACGGCACGGGCACGGGATTCAAGTTCCAGGAGTACTCCGGCGAGGCGCTGTTGTACGCGGTGCGGCAGGCGTTGCATCATTACATGGACGAGCGAATCTGGAAACGCATCCAGTTGAACGGAATGGCGGAGGATTTTTCCTGGAAAGGGCCGGCTTCGGAGTACGCAAGGCTGTATGATGCAGCGCGGGCCACCCGGGGATTCGCGCCGGCGGCACAAGAGCCGGGAAAGGTCGCGGAGGCCGCGGGGCAACAGAGCCGCGGAGCGGCGGCGCAAGGCAGCCGAAGTTCCGGGCAAGCCTCGCGCGACCCGGGGCAACCGGCAAGAAACCAAAAGCAAGCTAGAACATCTAATTAAGGTGACGAAGGATAAAAGGGCGGCTGCCAGGTGGGCAAGCCGCTGAGGACAACGAATATGGCTGACAATTCAATTCCGGCGGTGAACGACGGAAATTTCGAAGCGGAAGTGCTGACCGCTAGCAATTCGAAGCCCGTCATGGTGGATTTCTGGGCCGAATGGTGCCGGCCTTGCCACATGCTGGCGCCGACCGTGGCCGAGATCGCCCAAGACTACGAAGGTAAGCTCAAGGTCATGAAACTCAACGTGGATGAAGCGATGAATTCGGCGGGAAGGTACAACATTCGAGGAATACCGACGCTGCTGGTTTTCAAGAACGGACAAGTGGTGGAACAGATCGTGGGAGCCGTGCCCAAGGAGCAGATCACCAAGGCGCTCGAGCGGCACCTGGGGTAAATGGAAGGCAGAAGTTGACGAAGGCGTGTCGTACGGTGGGGTGCGACGCGCCTTTTTTTTTGCGAGCGTTCCCCGCAAATGTAACGATGAAAAAAACTGAAGAAGAAGTTGCGCGATGCCCCTGGGCGCAGAATGCGCTGAACATTCCTTATCACGATGAGGAATGGGGTGTGCCTGTTCACCATGAGCGCAAATGGTTTGAGTTCTTGACCTTGGAGGGCGCGCAGGCGGGATTGAGCTGGGACACCATCCTGAAGAAGCGCGCGCGATACCGTGAAGTGTTCGACGGTTTCGATCCGGAGAAGGTGGCGCACTATGACAAAAAGAAAGTACGCGAGCTGCTGCGCGACGCTGGAATTATCCGCAACCGCCTGAAAATCGACGCCACCATCGGCAACGCCCGCGCTTTCCTCGAAGTACAGAAAGAGTTCGGATCGTTTGATGCCTACGTCTGGCGATTTGTGAACGGAAGCCCCAGGCAAAATGCGTGGAAGACGCACAAACAGGTGCCCGCCAAGACGCCGCAATCCGATGCCCTGAGCAAAGATTTGCAAAAGCGCGGATTCCGGTTTGTCGGCTCGACGATTTGCTACGCGCTCATGCAGGCCACCGGCATGGTCAACGATCATCTTGTGAGCTGTTTTCGGCACAAAGATTTGACACGCTTGAGCTAACTGCATGACAGTTGCTCAGCTTCCGCTTAGCGCGTCACGCAGAAAGGGGATACTTCCGAGCGGCCCGTAATCCGTCCAGGATCAATGCACAAGCGTGGAGATCACTTCCTACAAGCCGACTTCCCGGTACTAATCCGGCCAACTTCCTTGAACCCGTTTCGGGATAGTTCCGAGTTGCCGACGATTCGTTCAGGATGCAAAATTGGATGTTGACGCGCTGTTTCAAAACGCTCTTCAGCATAAGGAGCATAAATCGAGATTTTCATACGCGCGAGGCGCAATTCACAGCGATGGACGTTCGGGGGTACGGGAGTCGAACAATGGTGAATTATGAGCAGACTGTCTAATAAAGTGGCAATAGTGACGGGCGCGTCCAAAGGCATAGGCGGTGGGATTGCAACGGCCTTGGGAGTTGCGGGGGCGCGCGTGGCCGTGAACTATTCCTCCGACCGGGAAGGCGCCGAACGCGTGGCTCGGGCGATCACCAACAACGGGGGCAAGGCGATCGCGGTCGGGGCCGACGTGTCCAAGGCCGCGGATGTCGCGCGGTTATTCAAAGAAGTGGATTCTGCGTTCGGAAGACTGGACGTTTTGGTCAACAACGCCGGGGTATTCCGCTTCGGCGCCTTCGCGGAGATCACCGAAGAGAGCTTTCACCTACACTACAACATCAACGTTCTCGGGGCGATTCTCACCGTGCAGGAG
>QHYN01000251.1 GCA_003224145.1 Acidobacteriota bacterium | reverse complement strand
AATTCGTCCTGGAAAATCCCAAAACACAGCAGAAGGTCGAAGTCAACGTCGTGCGCCCGTCACAACTCAATCAGGAAGGGTCCCTCGTTCCCGTCGAGTTCCTCACTCCCGCGCCCCAGTTTTGGAATATCTTTTTTCCGCCCAACGTGAATTAACGCATCCGATGTCACGCTCCCCAACGTGCGCGAACCAATGTTGCGTTATCCCGAGCGTAGTGAGGGCTCTCTCTCCTCCGCATCCGACACGGATGATTCATCCTGAGTCAAGCATAGCGACCCGAGGGCTTCTCTTTGCATCGGTATTACTTGAACTCAGCCGCTAAGATATTGACGCAAACGACTTGCGCCCGCTTTGGCCCATTTCTCAGGCTGGGACCCTAAAACAGCCGCCGTGGCCATCGTTTTCAGAAAAAAGGGCGGCCCCAAACTTCGGAGCCGCCCCGACCATTCCTGCTCGTGCTCTTACTGGACTGTAATGGTGACCGCCGGCGATGTTGAACCTGCGTAGGTTGAGTCACCGCTGTACACGGCCGTGATGCTATCGTAATGGACTCCGCCACCGCCGCCATATTTGTTGCAACCGGCAAGGCCAGCCACGAGCCCCACAAACAACAATAGCCCTGCGGAGGCGTAGACGCGCCGGTAATTCGCCGGAATGCGCTTTAGACCAAGCAGGAATAGAAGCAGCAGAAGCAATGCCACAGGCACTACGGGCTGGAAGCGCATGCCTGGGATGCGATTCGGACCGGATGGCGGTGTCAGGAACGCCAAAGTCGTGGTTAGGGTTGCTTTGCAAGTGGGAGAGGACGCGCCCGACACGGCGATACAGGTTGCTTTAGCGCCAAGCAGGGCGGTTCCATTCATGAACTGCACGGTCCCCATTGGACTGGCGCCAGTACCTGCTCCCGTAACCGTCGCGGTCAACGTCACGCTGCCACCCGAGGCAATATTGGTGGATGAGCTTGTCACCATTGTCGTGGTTTGCAGTCCCACGGCAAGTGGGACTCCCGCTGATGTGGAGGTCGCATAATTTTGGTCTCCGGCATAGACCGCCGTGAGCATATGCGTTCCTGCCGTGGCGAAGGAGGTATTTAAGGTGGCTGTGGCGCTCGCTCCTGCCGTGGCGGTGGCTCCCGAAGGAACCGCCGTTGCCGTTCCGATTGTCGTGGTCCCGTCTTTAAACGTAACGTTCCCGGTGGGCCCAACAGTGCTGTTACTCGTTGAATTGATCGTAACGGACAGCGTGATCCCCTGATTGGGTTGCACGGTCGTTGCGCCGGGGGTCAAAGTTGAGGTCGTTGCCGCCGGCGTGACGGTCACCGCGTCCGTTACGGCCACTGTAACTGGGTTGTAGCTGATGTCCCCGGAGTAGGTTGCCGAAAGAGTGTGAGTCCCACCGGTGAGTTGAATCGGTTGATCCTCGGCGTGTCCGAGACTGTTAATCGCAAATGTTCCCGTGTCGAGTGGGCTGCCATTATCTGTGATGGTCACCGTCCCGGTTGCGTCGAGCGCGCACCCAGTACTCGTTATGGGTGCCACAAGAAGCTGGCACGAATTCGTAGTGCTGTTGAGGATGTCGATACGCAAAATGTACGGCGAGCCGTAAGCAAAAGAAGTCGCATTCGTGCTGATGATGGCGCCGGTCGTGAGATTGAACGTGACAATTCCATATTGGAGTCGGCTATTTTCCTTGTTCACGACCACCGGAACTCCGGTGGGATCATCGCTCGGTGCGAAATTTCCATCCCCCGCATAGTGCGCCTTCAGGCTGTAACCGCTTCCACTGCTTCCAGGCAGGAATGTGGTCCCCAATGTTGCTGTACCGCCGCTGAGCGTCGCGGACCCAATCCCTCCGTTCACAGAGGTCGGAGCCAGGAACGAAACGTCACCCGTCGGAGTTCCAGATGTCGACGTGACTGTGGCCGAGAGATTGACCGACTGGCCGTGCGTGATCGTTACAGGCGTTGTCGCCCCGTTGATTTTCGTGCCTGTCGTTGTGCCCTTGAACGCACCGACGGCCGTCTTCCATGCAGCGGCCAGGTTCTTCACATTTACTGACCCGAGGCCCGTTGCAAGGTCATATCCCGTCCCCGTTGTCCATGCCGGCGTGGTGGAACTGCTCGGCGTCACCATCACGCCGTTTGTATTCGTTGTCTTGCTGCTGCAGTTTGGGGAATTCCCGGCGCAAGGAACCGAGTTATTCCCCTTAGTTACATCATAAAAAGAGCAGGTCGCTGATCCCGTTAGTCCGGTTGTTGACGAATTGCAGCTCTGCCCCGCTGTCGTAGCGATCTTGTAAAGCACGGGATTAGCATTTCCTTGACGTCCGCTCTGCTGGTTGATGAGGGCCATAATGCCTGCAAAAGCTGGCGACGACGTCGACGTACCTCCAACGCCAAAGAAGCTGAAGGACCCCGACGATGCGCACGAGGGCGGGCTTCCCGGCTGAATCGCGTCCGCTTCACAGAACAGGTAAAAGCTGTCGGTTTGCAGGCCGTCGCTAGCGAAAAGAGAAACGTCAGGCAGATCCCGGTGATTATCGCTTGTCGTTATACCGCTCTGCCAGGAAGGCTTTGCGTATATCGAGCTCGGCCCGCCGCTGGCCCCAACAATGTTATTTGCGTTCGCGCAAACGGTGTTCAGGTTCGCGCTCGTCGCTGTTGCTGCACAGGAATCGTTCCACGTCATCTCATGAATATAACCTAGCGCGGATTCACGAGTTCCAACCGCATTGGTCGAGCTCCAGAAATTCGTTTGCGTCCCCACGTCATCAAAATCCGTTCCGCCCACCGCTACGTTAAACGGCGTGGAGGCAACCCCGCTCACGGCCAATCCGAGCGTGGCAACCTTTTCTGTATTGAAATCGTCGCATCCCGCTGAACCGGGATCTCCAGCGGCGACCATCACGGTGATGCCTTGCGCCGCAGCCTGCTCCCAGAGGGCGTTATAGAACTGGTTGCCGGCAGTTCCTAACCCTGCCTCGCATGCGCCAAAGCTCTCGCTCATGACCGGCGCTATGTTGTTGTCGATGATGTATAGCGCCGAAAGGTCAATGCTCGCCGCAGTTAGCGTATCCTCGGATACCACGAGATTGACCGTTGCCTTCGGCGCCACCATCCCGGCAATCTGGACGTCCAGATCGGCCTCGCCCTCGGCGCCGTTCTTTCCCGGGTCAGGTCCGTTCAAGATGATGTTTGAGGAGGTAAAGTTGGCGGGCAGCCCAAAAAGGTTCCGAAAATCCACCACGTCCTGAGGGTCAATGTTGGAAGCGGCGACGATCGCAATCATCACACCGGTGCCATCCAACGTAGTGGGTACATTGTAGATCTTCGCGAAATCCGCAGGTCCCACGACATAGCAAGGCAAGGCAAAATTTGGCGCCGGTCCGCAGCCCTTTGTCGTAGTGAACAGTGGCCTCACAATGCCATCTTGCGTTCGCACGAAAGCGCCCGCATTGTGCTTCATCGATTTCCTTGGAAAATTGTGCAGCGAGACAATTCCCGCAACCACCGGTGTCAGCGCCGCCGATATCTCTGGGTCGCTCAAGTTCGCTTGCCGGGTCTCCCCATTCACCGCAAATCGATGGATCTCCGTATGAAAGACGTTCCGCACCTGCGCCACGGTTCCGGAAAACTCGATCGTCGTGCGTCCTGCTCCAACCTTGATGCCTTGGAATCCTTGTCGCGTCAGCCAGTCCGTCACGGTTTGAATATCCGCGTCTGCGGGTCCGAATCGTGCACCGAATTCCTGCGGCGTCAGCCACTTGTGAAAATTCGGCGAATCTTTGCTCTGCTGCTCTTCCATCAGGTTCTGCAACGCCACTTGTTGCTCGGGGCTTCGTTGCAGGAGCAGCAGCATGCGGTTCATTGGTTGCCAATCTTCGACTGCGCCTTGGTCAAACTCCGGGCGCGCCAGGGGGTGCACGTTGCCCTTCAGCCGTACCAGTTGCGTTTCATCAATCGCCTGCGTGATGCGCAAGGGAACGGCCGAAGTCTGCGCGAACGACGTGGAGGCATCCGCCGTGGCTTGCGCCGCCGCGCGGGGTGGCCCGAGCAACAGAATCAGGGCAAAAAAGAGAAGGGAATTACGAAATATCGTGGAATGAAGTTTCATGACCCACCCGCACTGCGGACTTGAATTGGGTTCCCGCCAATCGTCTTCGGTTTTAGGGCGCAGCTATTCCCACCGCGGGCACATCTCCAGGAATGGCTCCTCGCGGACTGAGGCATGGACCGGAAACGGTTCATCTTAAAGCCCCTAAAGGCTAGCACACGCAATCAAAGACCTTTGCATCTCTGCAACACAACTTGTCTAAAGATTGATGCCCAACCGGGGGCTGCCCGTGGCCCACCGACCCTATGAACAGTCCGATGCCTTTTCCGCCTCTCCGGATGCTTCGTCTTTCTTAGAGGGCCGACCCCACAGCTGGCCGAGATGCCTTGCGACCTTCCAGCCCAAACGGTTCTCCCCTTGTTAGTTACGACCGCGGCAGTCCCTTCGTTATTCCAGCTCCGGCTCAACAAACTCTTAACATACCGTTCCGAGGCTGCCATTATTCCCCCTCGCTCACTGCGCAGACAATCACTCTGGGCTGAGATTCAGGCTGTTCGTAGAAGGGAGTGTGGCCATTGCTCGACGTCACATCTTGAACAGAGGGAGGGATTCTGCTTTTTTGTCCTGTGCGCAGCCGCAGGAGTTGCGCATCCATCACGCCCAAAAACCATCCCTTACTTACTTTCATCCCGGCCGAGGCGGTCAGCTTGTTCCGCCGGCCGGCGCAGACTTCGTGATCCGCAAGCCCCGGAAGATGGTCGGCCAATATTCTTTCGCCAGGTTGCCCACTGCCGTGAGCCCCAACCGCATGCCGTACCGCTGAAACGTTTTTCCCGCTGTCCGTTCGTTCGTCGGCAAATAACTGTTCGCCAAGCTCTCGGCCAGCAGTGGCGCGAGAATCCCCGGCCAGTTCGCCGTTTCCGCGCCATCGTCTTTGCGCGTCACCACCAGCCGGCTCAGTGCATAGCCGACGCGATGTCCCAGG
>QHYN01000250.1 GCA_003224145.1 Acidobacteriota bacterium | reverse complement strand
CCTTAAAGCAGTCCTGAAATCTCCCGCGTTTCACCTGGCGTTCCTTTTAACTGTCTCCAGTTGCGGCGTGCACGCTCAGACCTCGAACATTCCCGCGCGCATTACCCAGGCCATTGACGAAAAGAACCTCTTTACGCTGTCGGGGAACGTGCACCCCCTCGCTCGCCCGGAGTTCGACCAGGGCCCCGTTGCCGACGCGCAGCCGTTGAAGCGAATGCTTTTGCTCATGCAACGCGGCCCGGAACAGGAGATTGCCCTTCAACAACTCCTCGAAGAACAACAAGACAAATCTTCTCCCAATTACCACGCTTGGTTGACTCCGGACCAGTTCGGCAAGCAATTTGGCCCCGCTGATGCCGATGTTCAGGCTGTCACTCAGTGGCTGGCCGCTCACGGATTTACCGAAATCAAGGTTGGCGCCGGCCGAAATGTGATCGAGTTTTCCGGTAATGTCGCCAACGTACGCAATGCGTTTCACACGGAAATTCATCGCTATTTGGTCAACGGCGAAGAGCACGTGGCGAACGCCAGCGATCCGCAAATCCCCGCCGCACTCGCTCTCGTCGTCGCGGGCATTGTCTCGCTCCACGATTTCCGGCCCGTCCCCCACGTCCTGCGCGTCGGATCGTTCCACAGATCGAAATCAGGAGCAGTAACTCCACTGTACTCGCCCCCCGGAAACAGCGGCCAGTTTTTCCCGCTTGCACCGGCTGATTTCGCAAAAATCTACAAGGTGGCACCGCTTTGGACCGCCGGAATTACGGGAACAGGCCAGTCCATTGCTGTCCTCGGTGAATCCAACATAAAGGTTCAAGATGTCGTCGACTTCCGCACAATTTTTAGCTTGCCGCAGAATTTTTCCAGCCAGAACGTCATTCTCAACGGCGTCGACCCGGGACTGAACGCTAGCGAAATCGAATCCGATCTGGATATTCAATGGGCCGGTGCTGTGGCCCCCGGAGCAAAAATTGACTTCATCACCTCCGCACCTACAGAAACCACCTCGGGCATCCATCTGTCCGCTGTCTACGCCGTAGATAACAACCTTGCCGACGTCATCAGTGTGAGTTTCGGCTCTTGCGAACAGCATCTTGGATCCACTGGGAATCAGCTTTTCCAGTCCCTTTGGCAGCAGGCCGCGGCCCAAGGCATTACCGTGGCGGTCTCGTCCGGCGACGGCGGCTCTGCAGGCTGCGACAATTTCAACACTCAGAAAACTGCCACACAGGGCCTTGCTGTGAGCGGATTTGCCTCCACTCCATATAACATTGCGGTGGGCGGCACCGATTTCGATCAGAACAACAAGTGGTCTCAGTATTGGAGCCTCACAAATGACCCGGTGACTCAAGCCTCTGTTCTCTCCTACATTCCGGAAATTCCTTGGAATGATTCCTGCGCCCAGATTGGTATTAGCGGGTGCGGATCTTCCGCCCCTGGAGGTTCGCTGAATATTGTCGCGGGGAGCGGCGGGCCAAGCACAATCTATTCAAAACCTTCTTGGCAGTCCGGTGCTGGCGTTCCAAGCAATGGCAAGAGAAACTTGCCTGATGTGTCTCTCTTTGCCAGCAACGGCTTCACAGGCAGCTTGTATTTGATTTGCAACACGGATCAGTTTCAGTCGTTTACCGGGAAATGCGACCTCACCAGCTTCGGAGCTACAATCCAGGGCGTCGGAGGGACCTCGGCGTCCGCCCCTGCATTTGCAGGAATCATGGCCTTGGTAAACCAGAACCAGGCCTCCTTGGGGAACCCGCGGCAAGGCAATGCCAATTACGTGCTGTACGCCTTGGCCAAAAAGGCCAATGCGAGTTGCCCGTCAAGCGGCGCCGAAGCTTCTACCTGCATTTTTAACGACGTTACAAAAGGAAATAGCGATTTGCCGACGGGCCTGCCAGGTGTTGGAACCAATAGCGTGCCCTGCCAGGGCGGAACGCCGAATTGCAGCGTCTCGACAGCGGGTAGTAACGGCGTGCTGGTTACTCCGTCATCCTCGACGACCGAAGCATGGATGGCGGCGGCAGGCTACGACATGGCCACAGGGCTTGGGTCAGTCAACGCTCAGAACCTTGTCAATAACTGGTCGTCGGTTAGTTCCTTGCCTTCTGCAACAACTTTGAGCGCCACCGTAAACGGGAAGGCGGTCACTTCAATTAGTGGCATTGCACATGGCACTCCCATAAGCGTGAGCAGCAGCGTGGCGGCGGGTTCAGGCGCAACGGGGACTCCAACGGGCCAAGTCGCTTTAATCGCAACTCCTAACCCAACCCCAGGAAATCTAAGCGCTTCTCTTGGCATAGAGGCCCTGCCACTCGGCAACGGTACAGCTGCCAGCAGCAGTGTCATCCTGCCGGGAGGAACCTATAATCTCATCGCGCATTACCAAGGCGACGGCACTTTTGGGCCTAGCGATTCGACTCCCGCCATCCCTGTCAACATCACGACCGAAAGCAGTAAGACGCTGATCAGCATCCCTGTATTCGATCCGACCACGGGAAAAGAAACAGGCAACACCCCGACGAGCATTGCCTATGGGTCACCATACATCGCTCGATTTGACGCCGCCAACGCCAGCGCTTCCCTTACCTTCCCAGAGCAACCCTTGTGTAATCCCCCGAACTGTCCTACTGGAACTGTTTCCGTCACTGACAGTTTGAACGGCGGCACGCCTGCCCCCCTTGACGCAGGCACTTTCTCATTGAGCAGCTCCGGTTTTGCAGATGACTTCGCGATCCAGCTTCTCGGCGGCTCGCATTTACTATCAGCAAGCTACAGTGGTGACAACAGCTTCAACGCCAGCTCAAACACTTATTCGATTACGGTGACTCCAGGCGCAACAAGGATCATATCCTCAAACCCCCCTATGCCACCGCAGGTGGCGACGCCCTTTAACATCGGGGTGATCCTGACCATGAATTTCTTCGGCGTGATGCCCAGTTGCAATTTTACGTTCTTAGACGGGGCAACCGTTATGCAGGGAACGCCCACCTGCGCCTGGCAGGCAAACGGCCCATTCCTGTACGTGACGCTGCCCGTTTCCCAGGCGACGGCTGGCACACACACCTACACCGCAAAGTTCGACGGCGACGCAAATTACGCTCCCTCTACATCGGCGGCTATGACCACAAAGGTTTTCTACGGCACCACCACGACGCTCTCTGCGGATTCAACCAATGTCCAATACGGCACGAGTATCACCCTCACCGCCCTCGTCGACTCCACGATCTCCAATGGCCCCGCCTTACCCAATGCCGTCACCTTCTACTACAACAACAGCCCGATTCAAGGCACGGTTTCTTTCACCCCAACCACGGATTCTTCCGGGAACTTCGCATTGCGCGCTTCCATCAGTCTTGTCCCGCAGTTCTCCAGTTTTGCGGCTGCTCTGTTTAATGGGGATTCAAACTACTTCCAAAGCGGTTCAACCACTCTCAATGTCAACGTTAACATTCCAGACTTTAGTCTCTCTGCGAGTCCTCTCTCATCCATCTCTGCCGGCAGTTCGGCCCCCGTTACCATTACCGTCGCCCCAGCAAGCACATCCTCCAGCCCGGTGACTCTCGCGTGCCCACCTAACGGAATGCCGATGGGCATTTCTTGCAGCTTTTCACCCAGCACGGTCAATCTCAGCAGCGGTACCGCAGCCACTTCGGCGCTCACGATCTCAACTCTCGCACCTTCTTCCAGCAACACGACGAGTTTCACCCCGCTTCAGCCTCCTCCTCTTTACTTGCCGTCACGCCTGACTTGGCCGTTGTTGGTGGCGTCAATCCTCAGCCTGCTTTTCCTCTTTCAGGTCCCCGTCGGCTCCCGCCGCAAACGCATTATGACCGCTTGCGAACTCGCTTGTGGCCTCGGCCTCTTCCTGCTCCTCGGCTCCTTTGGGTGTGGTGGGGGATCTAGCGGGGGAGGCGGAGGCGGCGGTGGGCCCACGCCTTCATCCATCACTCTAACCGCCTCCAGCGTGAAGGTTCCTTATAGTTCTACCTCCGGTGGTGTCGTGAACCTAACAGCCAACATCACTTCCTCCAAACCAGCGGGAGGAACAGTCACCTTCTTCGTGGACGGTGCCAATGGTTTTTCCGTCAGCAGTTCGGTAGTGAGCGGAGTCGCACAATTCCAGCTCACGGGCCTGTCTGTGGGCATTCACACCGTCTCGGCTCAGTATTCTGGGGACGTAAATAACCTGGGCTCCCAAACCAAAGGAAGCCTGAACATAGCTATCACTGGCCAGACAGGAGTTGGTGTACAAGGGAACACGGGCGGTCTCTTCCATACAATCGGGGTCAATTTTAACCTGCAATAGCGTGCTGCCTAGCCTATCGCGCAAGCCTAAACGCATAATCCCGTCTCTTAGGCTCTGCTATCCCGCAGCAAACCGAGTATCCGATGAGGATACGAGTCCTGAGCGAGCGCAGCGAGTCGAACGGAACTCTCTTTCTATCCCCAAGTATCTAAACGACTTCCTTTCCTTCTTTCAACTGTCAGCTCTGCCCTCCAACTTCTCGTCTCTAACCTCCAGCTTCCAAACGACTTAAATTTACCTAGACAAGAATTCACTGTTATGCTATCTTAGTACATGGTTTTCAGCTGCCATGCCGACCGGCAGACCGCGGATCTCCGTGGATCTGCTGCTTCGCTTGGTTCCACGAGTTTTCAGCAACTTACGAAATGCTCTCTTCTCGACGCGGATTTTGCCCACTCGCAATCCCTTTATTTTCAGTCAATTACGAATTGCCAATTTTACAAGTCCTTTGTTTTGATATTCATACGAAATGCCGGGGGTGTGGGGGGTGCTTCAGCCACGAGCCACGAACCACGCCTCCTGAGTCCTGCCTCTATCTCTTTTAGAATCAACACTTGCAGAACTGAATCAAAACAAACGACTTTATCTACCTTTAGAATCAACACTTATGAAAAAACCGGGGGAGGGGTGGGACCCACCTTCCAGCTTTCCAACCCCAAACCTGCGAACGTGCCAGCGTTGTTCCAGCTACGCACTATTCATTGGCCGCTGACCGTTGTCTCTTACTCGCCACTCATCGCTCGCCACGCCAAAGCAACTCCTCTACAATCCACACCATGTCCAAAAGCTACCTCCAAGCCGCCATCGAGATTGCCCAGGAAGCCGGCAAGATCCTCATGGAAGAATTTTCCCGCCCGCTCGACATTCGCTACAAAGGC
>QHYN01000087.1 GCA_003224145.1 Acidobacteriota bacterium | reverse complement strand
CTTGCACCGTCTGGCGATCGATGTAGAACCGCCAGCCCCCATAGCCGAGGGCGATAGCCAGGACAAGGACCACAAGGATGCCGGCAAATTGGCCGTGCGAGAAGACGGCTTCGGCGCCATGCTCGATGGTTTCCTTAATCTTGTCTTGCTTCAGTTCTTTACGCGAAATATGCTCCGGCACGCGTGCTCTCCTGTCTGTTGTGGAATCTCAAATCTTAACACAAGACGCAACCCGCAGGCCGTTTCGGCAAGCATCCGCCGGAAGATGGACGCGCATTTACCTTTGCGGCAGAGAACTGCCCGGCGCACTGCTGCGCAATTCGAAAGATGCTAATTTGAAACCATGCAGACGGCATGTATTCATTGCGGCACCGAGCATTTGCTGAAGGATGCCGAATTTGGCGGCCATCCGAAAGTGCAGTTCAAGTGCTCGAAATGCGGGAAAATCACAATTGTGGAAATTAAGCGGCGCGTCGATTCCACGGTGGTGATGACTCCGCTTCCCTCCTTCGCTCGCGCAAACGCCACGAGTTCGAACTTGAATTTGCCCCCGCCCGATCCTGGATTGCGGCTGCCCGCGAAAAAGAAGGTTGTTCTGAGCATCATCTCCGGCCCTTCGAGCGGCGAGACACACACCCTCACCAAGCCGCGGATCGTCGTGGGCCGCCAAGGAGCGGACATCGCGCTGAACGATCCGGAAGTTTCCCGGCATCATTGCTTGCTCGAAGTGCGGGACACGTACATCAATCTGAAAGACATGGATTCGACAA
Organism: Acidobacteriota bacterium; assembly: GCA_003224145.1. GTDB lineage: Bacteria > Acidobacteriota > Terriglobia > Acidiferrales > UBA7541 > Acidiferrum. The sequence goes on along the minus strand of QHYN01000087.1, from coordinate 16,117 downwards.
ACGGGACGTTCTACGAAGAGGAACGCGTGCGCGCGGCCATGCTTCAGGATGGGACCGAATTTCGGGTCGGGGAAAGCCTGATTCGCGTGAACTTCCAAGCGAAGTAGTCCCGTCCGTATCCGCACTTATGTTCCCTAGCTTCGCGATTCGATTCTGCGGCATTGCCAATGTGAGATACTAGCGCCGATTTGAAAATTGCCCGGAGTTTGATGAACCGACTCTCCGCCTGCGCGCAGATGACACCCCGATCCGTCCGCCCAAAATGCAAAAAATTAGGCCGACCCATAAGGGAATCGGGAAAACACGTATGGGAATGAAAGCGCTTTATGTGGACCTGGAACGCGAGTGGCGCGGCGGCCAGAGCCAGGCGCTGCTGACGTTGCGCGGTCTGCGCGAGCGCGACCATGACGTTGCACTGGTGGCTGCATGTGATTCGCCTTTGGCGATTCGCTCAGCCGAAGCAGGGATTCCGGTGCACCAGGTTGCACGCGTGGGATTGCGAGCCTGGGCGGCCTGGGCGATCCGCGAATTGATCGCTCAGAGTGGCTACGAGCTTGTGCACCTGAACGAGCCCCATGCGCTGACGGCCGCATGGTTGGCCCGTGCGCACAAAGCACTGCCGCTCCTCCTGTCGCGCAGAATCGGATTTCCACTGCGGAGAAGCTGGGTTTCACGGTCTCGGTATGGAGCGGTTGAGCGATTTGTGGCCAATAGCAAGAATGTTGCGCAGAGCTTGATCGATTCGGGAATCGCTGTGGGAAGAATATCGATCGTGAATGAGGGAGTCGAAATCCTGGACCTGCCTTCCCCAGATCAAAGACATACTGCACGAAACTTTTGGGGGGTGAAGGATCACGAGTTTTTGTTCGGTTGCGCCAGCGTCTTTGTTCCAGAAAAGGGTCAGCGCCACTTGATCGAAGCGCTCCCCGCCGTGAGGATGCTGCACCCGGAGGTGCGCCTCCTTCTGGCCGGCGATGGCGAGTGTCGCGGGGAACTGGAGGCACTCGCAAAACAGCTTGGACAATCCGCAGCGGTTCTTTTCCCCGGTTTCGTTCGAAACGTCGCGCAAGTTTATTCCGCCCTGGATGCCTTTGCGTTTCCCTCGGAGTTCGAAGGCCTCGGAACGGCGCTGCAAGCGGCGATGGCAGTGGGCCTCCCTTGCGTTTCCACCAGGCGCGGCGCATTGGTAGAAGTCGTGGACGACCAACGAACCGCGCTGGTGGTTGAGCCAAACGGAAAGGAATTTGCAGCCGCGATGCTGCGACTCGTCATAGACGATTGCCTTCGAAAAAGGCTCGGCGCGGCCGGCCGGCGGGAAGTGGAAGCTCGATTTTCGGCGGGACGTATGGTGGAGGGCACCATCCAGGTGTACGAGGACGTCCTCAAGAAGCGGCGAGCAGCATGAAGCCGCCGGAACTCACAGTGATTCAGCGCGCGGTGCTCGAACACCTTCCGGCACTTGGGTTGTCATCCGACGCGCGGGTCTTCGACGCTCCCTGCGGCGGCACGGCTGCGCTGACTCACGCGCTTAGGGAACGGGGATTCGATGCCGTTGGCGGAGATATCGATCCTGAGGCGGGAACTGACCTTGGGAAGGCATTCGCAAAAGTGAATCTCGACGCTGCTCTTCCCTGGCCTGACCAGAGCTTCGACGCGGTATTTTCAACCGAAGGAATCGAACACCTGGAAAATCATTTTTTGTTTCTGCGTGAGATCAACCGCATCCTCAAGCCTGGCGGCGTTTTGCTGCTCACCACACCGAATATCACCGCGCTGCGCTCGCGCGTGCGATTTTTTGGCAGCGGTTTCTTCGGCCGCGACGCGCGGCCTCTGAATGAAACCGCTCGCCATCCGCTTCATCACATTGGCCTCGCAACGTTTTCCGAGCTGCGCTACGAACTGCACGTCTCGGGCTTTCGGCTCATCGAAGTACGGCACACCCACATCAAGCCGATAAGCTACCTTTATGCGATCTTTGCGCCATGGGTCTGGTTGTACACTCGCGTGGCCTTTCGTAAGGAGAAAGATTCTGCGCAAAGAGTAAGAAACAGGGAAATTCTCGCGACTCTGCTCTCTCGCTCGGTGCTTTTCGGAGAGTGCCTGATGCTCATTGCAAAAAAAGTGCAGTGACGAGCCGGGCGGGAAATGGCTTCTCAGAAAGGAAAAAGCGCCTGGCGAGTTTCCGTCGACCCGCCAAGCGCTTCAGCCTTTCGTGCAATATTTGCGCAAGTATCTGTCTTCTCTTGTTCCAGGCGTTTCCCTCCTATCCGCTCGCCGTTTTACGTCAAGCTATCTTGGGGATTGAACAACCCATCGTCCTTTGGGCTCCAGGAACTCCACGCCAATGGCAAAGCCGTCGCCTTGCAATGATTGGCAGTAAGCCACTCGAGCCGAGGAGCGAAACTCTCCGGTGCGCGAGGCGAACGTCAAATGTTCGCCTTGGTCCCAGCGCCGCACACTCACTACCCGCGCGCCACGCGCACTTACGTTTTCTGTAAATGTCGATTCCGAGCCCGGCGCCCGCCGGTGACCGTCGATCAGGACGGGGATTTCCATCGGGATGCGTTTTTCGGCCCGGTGAAACAAAAATTTGGTCCTGGGAGGCATGTCTTCTGTTCATCCTCACAGGCACGCGGCAATGCGCGCGAGATTTTGAACGCTGCTTCTGCCGCCGTGCTTCATGACGTAGAGAGCGCGGTCAGCCGCACCAAGAAGTTTTTCGGGTGTGTCGCCATCCTCGGGAAAAGCGGCGACTCCCGCGCTGACAGATAGAGCCGGAACTTCCGTTTCCGCTGTCAAACGTTCACGGATGCGAGAGACGACACGCGCGGCAATGTCTTTGCCGGCTTCAGGCAGGACGACGGCAAATTCATCTCCGCCATAACGCGCCGGCGTATCAATTGCCCGGGAATGATTCCGAAGTATTTTTCCGATGCGCACCAGCGCCCGGCTGCCGGTCAGATGTCCATAGTGATCGTTGATGATCTTCAACCCATCCATGTCCAGCAACACCACGCTGAAGGGCCGCTGTGTGCGGCGCGACCGGTCCAGCTCCGCTTCCAACACGCTGATGAGACGACGATAATTTGCCAGTCCTGTGAGCGGATCGCTTACCGCCATCGAGCGTACCTGCTCGAAGAGACGCGCTTGATCCAGCAAAGCGCCGGAAAGCATGACCACGTAGCTTAGGGTTTTGCTCAGCTCTGCCAGGAAAAACGGTCCGTCGAACAGTTGCCGGGAGAATGCCGCTGAGAAGTGGCAGATGACATTCAGCGAAGCCACGAAGAACAGCGAATAATCAAAGAGGCTTGCGCTGTCCTTCTTGTCCTTTTCATTCTTGATGCGCTGACGGAAGCACGCCGCAGCGATCAAGTAGAGAGCTGCGGGAAGCAGATCCCAAGGACGAGAAAGTATATTTCTCACATGTGCCACCGGCGCAGCGGGCGCGGCAAAAAAAGCGGCGCTCGTCAGGTAAGCTGCCAGCGCCACCACGAGCAGCGCCGCGGCGGTTTCCTTGCTGGGCCGTCGCGCCGTGGGCATATAGCGCTCCACCGCGAGCGCGGCCAGTAGCAGGACCGCGAGCAACGTGCGGCTTACCATCCAACCTGCAGGGACCTGCGAAAGCGTCAGGGTTCCCGAGGCGAGCGAATCGTTTAGGCCAAAATAGCCGACGGTCTCGATAATTCCCGAGAGCACAAAACCGAAAGCAAGGATTAGGGCGGTGCGGTCATGCGTACCGCGGAAACGGACCAGTGCGTTGGCGGCGTAACAGAAGCAGAGGAGCGTTCCACCAACTTCCAGATACAAATAGGTCTGTGGCGAAGCAGCAAGGGTGGTCTGGCGCAGGTAGAAAATACCCGCAAAGAGGAGAGTGGCCAGGGTCAGCCCTGTAGAAAGCAGCAGACGCGAGCGAAGATTCTGCCCAGAAACCGCTGAGCGGCTTCCCCCGAGAAACCCGCTGATAGATGCCCAACTCCCCACGAAATCCCCCAAATACCAAAGAAAAACGGCCAACTGGCAACGAATGCAAGTTGATGCCCTTTTTTGCCACTGAATTCATGGTTCCAAACCTACTGAAAATAAGGTACTTATATGTTTAGTGCAGAGAGGCGGGATGGCCCTTGGAGGTGGCGAGACAGTGAGATGAACCTGCAAATCTGCGGATTAGGGAGCTATCATCTTTTGTTTCGTTATAGTTACCGTGCACAAAGCCAGTATCAAAGGAAATCTTTTCAGCGTCTCATCGTGAGACAGTCTCAGTTCTTGAAAGCGTACTTCCCCTGGGTAGTGAGTCTTGATGATTGCTAGATCTTTGGCTTGGGTGGAGGGAGCTCCCGGGCAACCACCATGTCATTGAATCCGGACGTCTTGTGCGACCCATCGCAGAATGGCTTGTTCGCGGAGTGGCCGCAACGGCATAGCGAAACGATCGTACGCCCCGCCAGTCCGAACGGCTTGCCTTCGGGGTCAACGATTTCGAAGTCGCCTTCGACCCGAATGGGGCCGTTGTTATTGACGGTGATCTTGGTTGCAACCATTTTCTCTCCTAACCAATTGGTAATATGTCCGACGCGGATGATAAGAAAATGCAGTTTCAGTTTGCGCGCTTTCTCTTCGTTACGTACATCAAAAAGGAAAAGATTGCGGCGATGCCAAATGAATCTACCACTGTTTCAAGCACTCCCTGACCTAAGACGTGGAGCTGCTTCAATGCAGCGTAAGAAAGAATAACAAGGAAGGCCCACAAGAAGTCCTGAAGCGCTTCCCGCATGCTGCCACCTCCAAGGCCAATTCTACTTTGCGTTAGTATTTGGGAACGGACGGATCGACTTCGTCGGACCATGCCAGGATGCCGCCCTTCAGGTTCAGGACTTTGCGAAAGCCTGCTTTACGCAGGAAGTCGACAGCCTCGGCGGAGCGCTTACCGCTGCGGCAGTGCGCAATGATTTCTCGAGAGGAATCGAGCTCATGCACGCGCCGCGGCAATTCGCCGAGCGGAATCAGATGCCCCCGGAGATTGCAGATCTGGAATTCGTGGGGCTCGCGCACGTCGAGAATGAAGAGATCGTCGCCACGATCGAGCCTGGCTTTCAGCTCGCGGGGAGCGATCTCGGGCACCTGCACGGAAGGGGCAGGAGCTTCCTCGCCGCGCACACCGCAAAATTCAAAATAATCAATCAGCTTGGTAATGGTGCGATTCGTGCCGCACATCGGGCAGTTGGGATTCTTGCGCAGCTTAAGTTCGCGGAACTTCATCCCGAGAGCATCAAATAACAGCAAGCGCCCGACGAGGTGGTCTCCGCTTCCGAGAATGAGTTTGATCGTTTCCATGGCCTGAATCGAACCCACGATTCCGGGCAGAACACCGAGCACTCCGCCTTCGGCGCAGGACGGCACTAGTCCCGGCGGAGGCGGTTCGGGATAGAGGCAGCGGTAGCACGGGCCATCGGGCATGCCAAAAACGGTAACTTGGCCCTCAAAACGAAAGATGGAGCCGTAGACGTTGGGCTTGCCGAGAAGGATGCAAGCGTCGTTGACGAGATACCGCGTGGGGAAATTATCCGTGCCATCCACGATGATGTCGAAGTCCTTGAGCAGCTCGAGCGCGTTGGCGCTGGTCAGTTGTGCTTCGATCGCTTCGATCTGGATGTCGGGATTGAGATTCGAGAGGCGCGCCCGGGCGGCCTCGCTCTTGGGCTTGCCAACGTCGCTGGTGCCAAACGTGACCTGGCGCTGGAGATTCGTGAAATCCACAACATCGAAATCAACCAGACCGAGCTTGCCCACGCCCGCGGCCGCAAGATACAAGCCCAGCGGCGCACCGAGCCCTCCCGTGCCGATGAGCAAAACCTTGGCGTTTTTCAGTTTGAGCTGCCCGTCCATCCCGACTTCCGGCATGATGAGATGGCGGCTATAGCGCAGAATCTCCTCTTTGGAAAGACCTGCAGCGGGCTTTGCGCCGGTCTGCGGCTGAGTGCTTGTGGCCATTGCGATTCCCTGTCCTTTTAGAATTCCTTCCAATGAACAATCATCAAGAAAACATCTTCGCGAAATCGCCAGCGAGGAACCGTCCCCCACGGCAGGCAACAAATCGAAATCAGCGACAACCGCCCGCGATGGACGGGATAATGCTGATCGTATCGCCGTCCTTTGTTGGCGTGTTTTCTCTCGCGAGATAGCGAATGTCCTCATCGTTCACATAAACATTGACGAAGCTGCGCAGCTTGCCATCCTCCGTGAAGAGATGCTTGCGCAGATCGGCGAATTGCGTGGTGAGATTGCTGAGCGCCTCGCCAACCGTGCCGGCATGGAACTCTGCGGAAGCGCGCCTCCCCGCATAAGGGCGAAGCGGCGTCGGAATCATCACTTTCACGGGCATTCCCTATCTCCGTTGTTCTCGGGCCTTCGCGCTACACCGCAGCGCGATGCCGAATTTCAATCCCTTCCGGTGAAAATTCCCGGCGATCATCATTCAAACGCCAGGAGGTCATCTCCTGCGGCGCGCCGTTCTGCACGCTGACGATAATGTAGCTATACCACGGCCAGGCATGATCCCGATCATACTGGCTTGGCTGCGCGGGGTGATCCGGATGCGAATGATACCAGCCGATAACTTCCAGTCCGCGTTCGCGCGCAGCCTTTTCCGCTTCGCGTACGTCTTCCGCGGTCACGGAAAAGCGGTTGCGCGGAGAGTCGTCGCGGCGGTTTATCAGCGGAAACAGGCCCAGTACTTCACGCACCGCATCCTGGCTTTCCATTTCCGAATCGCGTCCCAGCAGCGCGCCGCAGCATTCATGCGGATAAGTCTCCGAGCCATGCGAACGGATTTTTTCCGCTAGGTGTCCGCTAATCCAGAGTGTGGGTTCGTCTGCCATCGCTACTCTTCATCCCAGAAGCGCTCGTTCAGATACTTCGAAGCGGAATCTGCAAAAACTGTGACCGTTACCGCCTTTTCCTGCTTCGGAATTCGCGAAGCAATCTCGAAGCAACCCAGCAATGCCGCCGCGGAACTTGGGCTGACAAGCAGGCCCTCTTCGCGAGCCAGACGTTTCACCAAGCGGTAGGCCGCTTCCGTGGAAACTTCCAGATTCTCATCCGCGAGCCGATCATCGTAAATCGCGGGGCGAATCGCTGTCGGCATGTGCTTCCAGCCCTCGAGCCCATGGAAGGAGGCATCGGGTTGGAGGCTCACGCAGCGAATTTCGGGATTTAGCTCTTTCAGCCGCCGTGTCGTCCCGACAAACGTGCCGCTCGTGCCGAGCCCCGCGACAAAATGCGTGATGCGGCCTGAGGTCTGCTCCCAAATCTCGGCGGCGGTGGTGCGGTAGTGGGCCTGCCAATTCGCCGGATTGCCGTATTGGTCCGGATAGAAATATTTTTCGGGGTCCGCCGCCACGATCTCGCGTACTTTGCGAATCGCGCCGTCGGTGCCTTCATCCCCCGGCGTAATCACCAATTCCGCGCCAAACGCGGTCAGGATGCGCTTGCGTTCCGGCGATGCGCTGTCGGGCAGACAGAGCTTCACGGGGTAACGCAATGCCGCGCCGATCATGGCGTAAGCGATGCCGGTATTGCCGCTGGTCGCGTCAATCAGGGTCTTGCCCGGCCGCAGCGCTCCACTGGCCACTCCCGCCTGAATCATGCTCAGCGCGGGCCGATCTTTTACAGACCCACCGGGATTGAACCATTCCGCCTTGGCACAGAACTCGACGTTGGGAAATTCCCTGCCTACACGTTCCAGCCGCAGCAACGGGGTGTTGCCTATCCGTTCCAGCAAAGACTCCCCCATTCGGCGCAGTTGAGCCTTGGATTCTGATGCCGATGCGGCGACGTGACTCGTAGTAGCCATGCTTCGTTACCTGGGATTTGCCTCGCGGCCATGCCGCGAAGCATATACGACCATTTTACTCCGGATTGGATGCGTTCGCCTACATCGGAGATATGGGCAAAAAAATAGCCATCCGGGGTCGATCCCTCCCCTCCCTGCATTGAATGTCGGAAGGTTGATTGTTCTGGAGGGGAAGAATGGGGGTACACACCCCGGGCATTTTGTATGAATATAGAAACAAAGGAGTTACAAGACTTGTAATTCGTAATTGGTTGAAAACAAAGGGGAACGAGCGATGGTGAGCGGCTCGTGACGAGTTCCAGAATGGGAAGAATGGGGGTACACCCCGGCAGTTTTTGTAAGAGTGGCAAACAAAGGACTTAAGTCGAGGCAATATACCTGTATGGAGGTATGACCATTGAAATGACTGGGGGCCTCTCGAGGAATTTGAGAGAACCGCGCGGCGTGGGCGCATGGGTGGCCTGGCACTAGAGAATCGTGCCGAAGTAACAAAACCATCAAAGCATATCGTTACTAATTGTCAAGTAATTGTTGTAAGTGATTATTTGTTTGCTGCGCGATAGCGAACGACAGAAGCATCCCCGCGAAGTGTAAGCAATACAGGAATCGCCTTGGGACGTTGGGAAACTAGAATCTCAGAACGCCATGTCAAACCATTGGGGGCCGCCGAAGCGGCCCCGGATGCCCAGCCTTTGCTGTCAATACTACTCAGCGTTAAAAGCGGATCTTTGCTCCTCGCCAAATGCTCGAAAGCGTCCAGCCGCGGACGACACGCTTCATAGTGTCGTTTTGCGTCCAATTGGCGAACGGCATCTCCCAATACATCGTGAAGATGAATCGGCGGCGGATATCCACGTCCGAAAGACCACATTAGGATTTCAAGTTAAAGGGAGGGGGCTATCGGTGCCAGCAAAGGTACCCTCTGAACCGGGGGCCCATAGCTTTACGAATATTTTTCCTGAAATGTGGTGCGATGGCTGGCTCACTTTGCGTTCGCGGACGTCCAGCGCAAGCCAAGCGAAACCGTCCGGCTGTAGTACTCGCGTTGGATTGGATACTTTTCACTACCAAAATAAAATCCAAAAACCTCGTTGTTCAAATTGAGCAGGGAAATTACCGCTTGAGTTCCATGCGCGCGGGGGATGCGGTAGCTGGCCTGCGCGTCCACCTGCGTATGAGGATAAAGATACTGGTCGCCGAGCGGACCCTTTATGCCCAGCGGTGCGTTGTCCTGGAATTGATACGCCCAGATGTTCGCATCGTTGTGCGTCAGCCCCATTCGCGCGGAGATCGGACCTTTGTCGTAGGTCGTGTCAAAGTTCCAGTTGTTGGGCGCCTGCCGCAGCAGTGCTGCGTGTCCCGTCCGTCCGAAGCCCGCTGGAAAACTGGCCTGTGAGGTTGTGTAGCTGTAGTTCGCCGCCACTCCCATGCCATTCAGGGCGCCCGGTAGAAACCTTAAGTGTTGTTCCCAGGCCATCTCGACTCCGGTGAGGTGGGCGCTTGGACCGTTGATGGGCCCCGTCACGCGGTCGCCCGCGAACGGGCCAGTAGTGGGATTTGTGATCACATTCGGATAGATGGGATCCGTCATCGACTTGTAGAACCAACCGGCTTGAATAATGCCAACTGTCTTCAGGTAATGTTCGAGCAAGATGTCATAGTTGTTGGCGTGCGTCGGCTTCAGGTTGGGATTGCCTGCTGTGACGCTAGTGGGGGTGCTGCTTGGATCGATCGTAGCAAAGGGCGGAAGGTCGGAGAAATTGGGTCGAGCGATGCCCCTTCCGTAAGAGAGGCGGAGTTTGGTGTTGGCCTCAAGCGCGTACTGGAATTGCACGCTCGGCAGGACGTCGACATAGGTCTCCTCTCCTGGCGCCGGAACGATGGAATTCAAGCTGCCGTCCGGATTGAAAATGACCTGATGCCCAAGGAAGGATCCTTGTGTTCCCTCGAAGCGCAGACCGCCCTGCAGACGAACCCGCCCCAGGGTGATCGTGTTCATCACATATCCGGCCAGGACGCGTTCGCTGGTGTCGTAGTGATTCGGCTCATTGGAAATGCTATCCGAGACTGGATCATCCGGAAACAAGCTGAGATTGGAATTCACGAATTGCAAGGTCTTGCTGTAGTCCGAGAGCGGGCCAGGGGTGAAAAGCCCGAAATAGAAGCTGTAGGTGGGAACGGTTTTGAGGGCTGAACTCATCAGAGATGGCGCAGCGCCAGTATAAGGGCGGAACTCTCTCCCGCCAGTGCGCACTTTGTCGGCATCACGGGCCTTGAACCCCATCTCAAAGACACCGAAGCGCGAGTAAACTCGATATTGCCTGGAAAGAGTAATCGATCCGGTGAAATCGCGCTCGTTGATATGATCATCCCAAGGGAAGAGTAAGAAGGAGAGCTGATACTGAGTAGGGTCATAGATGTTCACGCCGTTCTGCACAGGGAACCTGGGCACGACGGACTGACTGGTGTCTACACCGAACTGCACTCCGCCGGGCCCCGACCAATTGGCGAATTGGAACCCGCCGTCATATCTGGCACGGCCACCGGAAAACTCGTAAGTGATGAGGGTGGGTCCAAAACTATGGTTGGCCCCCGCGGTGATGCTGAAGATCTGCTGTTGAGGTGTGCGGTGAAAGTCGTTCATGCTCATGCTGCCGGTGTTATCCATTGTCGTTTGAGAAGTGAAGTGCCCGGGATTAACGGTATAGTTCCAGTTTTCCCCGTAGTCGAAGAATTGCGAAAACAGGCCGTGCACGTAGGCCACCGATCCCGTGCCCAACTTATAATCGGCGCTGCCTGCGAAGCCAAAGCGCGTTCGGTCATACCAATACTGGCGAATGTCTTCACCGAAGAAAACAGGAACGTTGTCCGCGAAATCGCCGTTGGCAGTGCTGGTAACCCCAGGCACCGGCTCAACATCATTGATCCCGCGGTTGTTGTGGTCGTAGCTGCCGCCCAGCAGGAAACCAAAACGCTTTTCATTTCCGAATCGCCTGCCGAAGGTTCCGCCGAACTGATCCAAGGTGCGGCCGCCGGAGATGGGCGTGAATCCGCCCATGGCGGAGAGGCTGATATAGGGCTGCTCGGTGGGTTTCCTGGTCACGAGATTCACGGAGCCCCCGATGGCATCCCCTTCCTGGTTGGCGGAAAGAGTTTTGTTGATTTCGACCGAATCGATGAGGTCGGCGGGAATCGCATCAAGCTTTACGTTGCGCACGCCTTCTGGAGAAGGCACATGTACGCCGTCGATGGTGACATTGCTGAGGCGCGGCTCCGTGCCGCGGATCTGGACGTACTTGCCTTCGCCTTCGTCGCGCTCGAGGGAAACGCTGGGCATGCGGCCGACGGCATCGGCAATATTAGTATTCGGCAGGCTGGTGATGACTTCGCCGGGGAGCACCTGCACGATATTGTCCGCGGTAATCTCACGATTGAGGGCTTCAATTTCGCCGTGTTCGCGTTCCCCTCGAACAATGACCTGTTCGCTGACGGTCTCGATCTCTAGTTCGGCGGCAACGTTTTCCGTGCCGCTGGAAGTGACATTGACTTCCCTGGAAAACTTCTTGAATCCTACGTAGGAAACCGTGAGCGTGTATTTGCCGGGGTCGAGATTTGCGATCGTGAATTGCCCTTGCGCGTCCGTAACCGCAGTTTGTCCGAGCGGCTGAAGTTCAATGCGCGCACCGACGAGCGGATCATGATTCACATCGGTGGCTTGACCGGTGATCGTGCCCTTGCCCTGCGCCTCGACCCGCGCGGGCGAAAACATGCAAAGCGAGACCGCTAAAAAAATGAGAGAGTACAGTGGCTTGCGCACGAGGAACCTCCCCTTTGCGAAGCGAATGCGCACAGAGGTCAAGGAAAGCTGGCCTAAGGCACTCTCGCTCCCCTTAGGAAATGCCTACAAGATGGCCCGAATCGAGTTTCACCCTCGTATGCAGACGCTATTCCCGTGGATGCGGTGCTGTCAACCTAATTTGCGGGCCTGCCCTGTAAATTCCGAGTGCGGATACGGGACATGCCACTTTACAGGACTGGGGGCTTTCATTACGCTGAAAAGGATTATGTGGAACATCGAAGAACGATTTTCACCGAAAGCGATCGAAGGGCTGGCAGCGCTGGGGTTTACGGTGGGCAGCACGCGTGGCGTGGTGCGCGTGGAGAAATACGGCTGCGGGGCGGAATTTCGCAAGGGCCCCGACGACCGCTACCAAATGACCATCGCGCCCACGATTATGCTGAAGGGCCAGTTCACGCGACTCTGGGACGCGGGCTACCAAAAGTTCTTGTTGACGGACGATGGTTTAAAGATTCCAGCGCTCGCTGCGCACCTGCAAAATTTACGGAAATTTAACGAAGAGCTGCGCACGGCGCTCGGAGTGCCGACGTTTTACAACGAAGCGCTGGGCTCCGTGAGCCAGCTGACCGTCTACGACCGCGTCCTAGGCCGGAAGGGCGCGGTACCGGATGAAACTGTCGGTGCACATAGCCCCGGCGGCAGCCACTGACGATTTCGATTTGCCGCCGCGTTTCCCAGGGGTGGTTCTTACTTCGATCCTACCTCTTCCAATTGTCGGCGGAACTGCGCAAGATCCACACGATGTTTTGCGGCTTTGTGCTTGCCGATGAAAATCACGGGAATATCCCACCCGTAGCGCTCCTTCAACACCGGATCTTCATCGATGTTTATCTCGCGCAGGGCCGCGCCAAATTCGCGGAGTAACGGGGCGATGGCGGCTTTCGCTTCCTCGCAAAGATGGCATCCGGGACGCGAGAAGAGCGTGACGTCGCGGGGCCCGGCAGCGGCAAGGCGGGCGTCTTCGGGATGAGCGCTCATCGCTTAAGTGCGAAACTGCATCTTACCGGGAAGCGGACTCCGTTGGGAAGAACGGGCGCATAATAACAGGGCAGTCGTTGAGGGGCAGTTGAGAAGAGGCGGGGCGAGATGGGAAGAGTCGTGGCACTGATGGATGATCTGTTTTTTCAGATGAAGCTGGCGGAAACCGCCAAACAGCTCGGCGTGGAAGTGAAAGTGGCGACGAATGGCGATGCGCTGTTGGGCCTACTGGAGAGCGCACCAAAGCTCGTGATTGTGGACTTGAATTCACGCAGCCAGCCGTTGCAGGCCATCAAAAAGGTGCGACAGAGAAGAGGCGATATTCGCGTGGTCGGATTCTTGTCGCATGTTCAGAGGGAGCTTGCGGCGCAAGCGCAGGCTGCGGGATGCGATGAAGTGCTGCCGCGCTCGAGCTTCACAGAAAATCTGGCGGCGATTCTGAGCGCGGCAAAAGATTGACGGGATATCAGACAGAATGAAACTTCAAGAGCGCATTCTCTTACTGGCCTTTGGTCTCTTCCTGAGTGTTGGGACCGGCTTCTCACAGGATTCCAGTTCGAAGCCAAGCGCGAGCCCCGCAAGCGCGCCTGGTGCTGCTGCGATGCTGACTGGACCGGGAGGAACGCTCAAAGACATCCTCGCTGCCGCTTGTTCCCAGAGTCAAAATGATTTCACGCGATACCTTACGGCGCGCAACAAGGAAGCGTTTTCGCGCATGACGCCCTCCGCCCGCGTTGCTCTGATGAAACGATTCGTGCTTCTCAATGAACCTGGAAAAGCTAGGGTGTCTCTAAATGCTTCCGGCCGCCCGATCGTGCGCTGTGAAACTCCAAGCGTCACCACCGAGATGCAAATCGGCGGAGCCGAAATACGAGACAACATCACGCTTCTGCCGATGGAGCTCCGTGACGTGACGGACTCCACGGGCGCGAGCGTCCGTCAGATCAACATGGGGCTGGTTCGCGAGGCTGGAGAATGGAAGTTGCTCTCCTTAGGCGTGCTGTTTCTGGATCTTCCGGCGCTCGAGGCCGAATGGGACGAAGCCGAAATCGAAGCCACGGAAAAAGATGCTCTCGAATCGGTAAAAAACATCGCGGTCGCCATCGAATCCTACCGCAACAAATATTTGCGGCTTCCCGAATCGCTGGCGAATCTCGGGCAACCCTTGCGCGGCGCGCCAAGCAACGAAGCGGCGGGGCTGTTGGATTCCGACCTGGCGAAGGGCATCAAAAATGGTTATGCCTTTCGCTATGTGATCGCCGGCGCGAGCAATCTCGGCGCTCCCGCGAAATACGAATTGTCCGCGACGCCACTCCGTTACGGACGGACGGGCCGGCGGTCCTTCTTCCGTGATTCGAATGGCGGACTGCACGCTGCGGACCGGCAAGGCGGGGTCGGCAGTGAGACCGATCCCAGAGCTGAGTAGCGCGCTTCGTGTTATCCGCGCAGTTCACGGACTCACTGTTAGCCATTTTCTTTTGCGGTCCCGCAGCGTCCCGGATAAGCACTGCAACCTTCGGTGAATACTGGGCATCGCCGGCCTTCATTTGTACTCGCATGCACTTGGCGCTACTATCGTGCGATTCGATATGCGGCGCCAGCCACAAAACAGTCCTCGTTTTTTTCTGCTAGCACTCTGTTTGCTTGCGCCTGATCGCCTCGCAGCTCAGCCACAGTCGATTTTCACGGAGGCATCGCTCCCCGTTTTCGAGCTGCACAGCGGGTTCTGGATCAATCTTCATCACACGCTGTACCACGAAGCCAGACAGCGAACCGCTCCCGGCCCTCGCGAAGCAACCGCCGATAGGGCTTCTGCACCAACGACAAAGACTGCTCCAGCCGCAAAAGTCCCGCTCACCGCCGCGGAACAAAAAGCCTGGGACGAAGCTGTCGGCTACTACTCCGGCAATTACGCAAACAAAGACCTGCTCTTCACCACGGAACTGATTGAGTTGAAAGATCAACTCGGCTATTTCGAGGATTGCGACGAGCTCTCGGGCCGGAAACGCAAATTCTGTGACGCGGGGTTGCCGCCCAGGCTCACGCAGATCTTGGAAGCTGTGGCACCCGTCTATCGCGCTCATTTCTGGCCGGAACACGATCAAGCCAACCGCCGCTGGATTCTGCGCGTTGCCCCACTGGTGCGCGAACAAGGCGTGGGCCTCTCGGAGCGCCTCGCCGATATTTACCAGACGCGCTGGCCGCATGAAAAAATCCGTGTTGACGTCGTGGCTTATGCCAATTGGACGGGTGCATACACCACCGTCGATCCTCTGCGCGTCACCATCTCCAGCCTGGACCAGCGCAATCAAGGTCCACAAGCGCTTGAGGTGTTATTCCACGAAGGGTCGCACGGAATCGCGGAAGCGGTGCAGACCGCCATCATTCGCGAGTGCCGCCAACGCGACAAACCCATCCCTCGCGATCTCTGGCATGCCCTGGTCTTCTACACTACCGGCGAAGTCATCCGCACCGTGCTGGCCTCTTCTTCCGCAACTCAAGGAGACAAGGGTGGCAGCGTTCCGGGAAATGGGTACAGTGCTTACGCCGTTCGCGAGGGCCTCTACCAGCGCGGTTGGAAAAACTATCTCGACCTCTTGCAGCGATTTTGGCAGCCTTACCTCGACGGCAAAGCGTCCTTCGACGACGCCATTGCGCGCATGGTCTCGGCGCTCTAGCTCAGAGTGGCACGCGTCTGGTTGGTAGGAAAGAGATTGCCCCGCCGCGGCCGAAGGCGTGCGGGCATATTTCTTTCTAATAAATCGCGCCGCAGGTTCGGGCTATCTCTTAGGAGCTGGCGTCCTTGATGTCCTCTCGCGCCCGTCTCTCGGCGCTCTTGGCTTCCGCCTTGGCGTCGGCATCCGGCTTCAGCATGCGGATGGCTTTGTTCAAAGTTAGAGCCCTGTCTCGCGGGGGCGCTTCGCACGACTTGACGTCCCCGTTGGGACGCGCCGCGGTCAGATCCCACTTCAGGCAATTGAATTTAATCTTGAGATTGCGACTCACGTGAAGCGCGGCAACGCAATCGTCCAAGCTCTTGAATGTCGCGCAAGCATCCTTCAGAGTGGTTCGTGGAGGCAGCAGCGCCTGCAATTGCAGCGTTAACTTCTTTTCTTCTTCCTTGTTGACAGCGAGTTGCTCGCTGGCCGTCGGTCCCGGACTCTTCTTGATCCACTTCATGGGATTATAGGAACGCCCAGCGGCTCCCGCAGCACCAAGCAAAACGCTGATTCCGACTGCACCAATGACAATCCATTTGTTTTTCATAGGGCCTTTCATCGAGGGTGGGCTCTGCGTTGACTTAAGTAGGCCACGCTGCGCGTGGCTTTTCGAGTCTTCGCAGGTACGGTACTCTCCGAATTCGTTACGCTGGCCTTTCGGTCAGGTTCTTGAATTGAATCTACCTGTACCATTTCTTGATTGCCTCATTT
>QHYN01000086.1 GCA_003224145.1 Acidobacteriota bacterium | reverse complement strand
CGAGTCGCTTCTGAAATTGCTCGAGCGGCTGCTGGGCGCCGATATCAATCAAATGCCGGTGGTGAGCGGAGCCGGCGACGGCGCGCCCCAAATCGTGGGCATGGTCACGCGGGATTCCATCTTGCGCGTGATGCAAACGCGTACGGAACTCGCCTCGCAGTTCCCAAGCAAATAGAGCCGCCCTGCTTGGACTTGTTCCATTGAAATTGGGTGGATAGTCTTTCAGACGCGGACCACTAGTGCCGTTCCAACTAAATGAAGCAAGAGCGAAAAACTCTATCGTTGCCGGTTTGGTTTGTGCGATCCACACGGAGTCTTGTCGCAATAAGTTGGAACGGCACTAGTCGGCACTCATGGCCTGTTTTGCGTCGGAAGAAATTTCTGCGCTCCCGCTCTGCCGCGATTCCAGGAGGACTCGCACCCCGTATCGAGGTCGCAACGTGATGGATGCGAGGGGCACCACTGGATGACCGGGCACTAACCGAAGGCGATAGCTTTGCGCCACGGTCGCGAGTATCAGTGTCGCCTCCATCAAAGCAAACGCATTTCCGATGCATTGGCGGGGCCCTCCCCCGAAAGGAAAATAGGCAAACCGCGGCAGCCTTTTCAGGAAATCGCCTTCCCAACGCTCCGGGCGAAATTCCTCCGGCGCGTCATACCACCGCGCGTCCCGATGCACCACCCACTGGGCCATGGCGATGCCCATTCCTTTTTTCACGGGATAGCCGGCGATTTCATGGTCCTCGATGGCCACGCGCGCCAAGCCCCACGCGGGGGGATAGAGCCGCAGCGCTTCCGTGATCACATTTCCGGCGTACGTAAGCTTCGAGAGATCGTCCAGCGAGGGCGAGCGGCCGCCGAGCACGGTATCCAGTTCCGCATGCAGCTTTGCCTCCGCCGCCGAATTCTGCGCCAGCAACCACCATGCCCAGGAGAGCGTACTGGCCGTGGTTTCATGGCCGGCGAGGAAGAGGGTGATCGTTTCATCGCGAAGCTGCCGGTCCGTCATTCGCGAGCCGTCTTCGTCCTGCGCGTGGAGAAGCATGGAAAGAAGATCCCCCGTTTCGCGGCCCGAAGAGCGGCGTTCGCTAATGATCCGATAAAGAATGCTTTCGATCAGCGCGATTTCACGTTTGATGCGCAGGTTGGTGGGCGTGGGCACCCAGTGCGGCACGAACAAGGTGCGCCGGAAATTCGCGCCGAGTTCCAGCAATAGCTCCAGCGATTTCCCTACATCCTGTGTGTCGCGCGCGACATCGGCGTCGAACAGCGTTTTTGCCACAATTTGCAGGGTCAGTCGCATCATCTCCTGATGCGCATCGCGCTCTTCCCCGTTTTGCCAGTTTTCGAGCAAACGCTGCGCGTATTCGACCATTGTGGCGGCGTAGGAGGCGATCTGCGCGCGGTGAAACGCCGGTTGTGCCAGCCGCCGCTGCCGCAGCCAGAAATCGCCTTCGCTGGTCAACAAGCCTTCGCCAAACACGTGCCGGTTCGCCCGCAGCACTCTGCCTTTTATGTATTTGCGCGCGTTGGCGACCAGCACTTCTTCAATGGTGTCGGGGTGATTGACGAAGATGGTCCGAAAATTGACCACGCGTATGCCCGCTATATCGCCATACTCGCGCGCAAGCCTAGTGAAGTAATCCAGCGGATTTTCGTTCAGCGGCCCAAACGACCAACGTCTCAGTCCCTCGGAAGGGCCTGCCGGAAATTTGCTTGGGGCGCGCCACATAAGAAGATGCTAGGACGTGCCATGCCGCACGTCAACGAGGCTCGCGGTCGCGCTCAAGATTCCCTCGAGCGCAGTGCACGGATTCGGAAGCCGCCACTCCGCGAATCCAACGCGACTTTGGAAAACCCTGCGGCCGTCAGCCTTCCCATTGCAGTCGCCGGATCAACAGGCACAAATGTACTTTTGATGTGCGCGATGCGATGTGTCCAGCCATCAGGGATATCGAATGCGAGAAAAACCCCTCCGGGGCGAAGCACGCGGTAAATTTCCGAAAACGCACGATCCTGCAACTCTCCGGATTTCAGATGATGCAGCATAAGGATGGCGATTGCCGATGAAAATAAGGCGTCAGCAAAGGGCAAAGCTGCGGCATCGCCCTGGATTACTCTAGCATTCGAGTGATTGACCCTTGCGCCGAGTCTCGCAGCAAAAGCGTGATCGTACTCAAGGCTGGTTACGCGCGGGACACGCTGCGCCAACTCCAGCGTGGCGGCACCCGGGCCCGCGCCCAGTTCAAGAAGATGATCGCCCAGCTGCGATCCGTGAAGCACCCACGGCAGCAGCTGCCGGCGCGTCACATAACGCCAAAGCGCCGAGCCACAAAACCAAGTTTCAAGCGCGTTCATCAATCTCTCAAGACTTCGATGCAATCTACTTTAGCGCGTATGTGACAAATTATTGAAGCAAAGTGCGGATTCGACGGAGAGAGGACGCAAAATGATCGGCGTTGTAAGACGAGGGATTTTCAAGCTGCTGGAAGAGGGCGCTGATGGCGGCGCGCACTTCTGCGGCGTTGGCAGGCTTCGTGTCGCGGCTGTAGGCGATGTAGAGCGAATCCATGGCCATCGCGGCTTGCTCTGCAGCGCGCTCATCGGCCAGCGCGATATTCTCCGCGTCGTCGGAAATTCGTTGGAGCATCCGCAGCGCAATAGCTTGGTCGTATGGCATGGTGGCCAGCCGTTCCGCGATGCGCTGTGCCAGCGGCGCTGCAGCTGATGCAGCCGAAGCCACAACATTGCGGTCGGGAGTGAGCTTGCTCATTTCGTCGGAGACGGCAAGCAGTTGCCGGTCCAGCTCCTGTGCATTCGCGGAGTCCATCTGCTTTGCCAGCAAACGGAATACCGCGTACCGCGAAGCGTTCCACGCCGGATCGCCAGGACGCCGCCCTACATAACCGTGTTCCTGCCGCCAACTATCTTTCGCCGGACCCAGCGCATGGTGGCAGGCAAAGCACGAAAGTTCGGAATACTCCGGCCAGACGTCCTTTTTGTCAAAGCGTTCGTTTTTCGCGCGCCACGTCAAGCGCTCCATCGCCCCGCGCAGTTGCACGGCCTGGGCCGTGCTCCACTCCCGCACGCCCACCCACGCGGCGTCCTCCCCTGGTTTTCCCGGCTCCGATTCGCGCGGCACTTTCCAATGGCGCGGCATCACCGCGGAGAACGAATCCAACTCGAAATACAAATCCGGATGCCCAGCGGCAATCATTTCGTGATCCACAAATTTGTTTCTTGTCCCGAGATGACATTCCAGGCATTTCTCGGTGCGATGGATCACCTCGCGCGTGTCGTGCATTCCCAGCGCAACGGATTTCTCATGCGGCCACGAACGCGTGGTGTGCGGACCGAGCCACGCCGAGGCCGCCCCGTGGCAGTTTTCGCAGGACACGCCCTCGGAAATTTCAAAGGCGCGCCCGCGCTGTTCCGGCGTCGTGTAGAGCGCATGGCATACGAGGCATTTCGGAGCTTCTTCGGCCTTCGGGCCCAATTTCAAGATGCGCGCCATTCGTTCGCCGAGGTCTCCGGTCAGCGCCTGGTAGGCGCGGCTGTGCTTGTCCTGAATAATCCAGGTCGAATACTCATTCTGCAAGATGCGGCTGCCCGCGACGGGTTTCACGCTTCCATGACAGCTCGTCGCTGCGCACGATCCCGGGCCAATATATTTGGTTGGTTCTTTCTCCGCCGCAGCCAGGAAGCGCGGCAGCAGGAACGAAGAGCAGAGGACCAATCGGAAGATGGAAAAATGGGACGCGTTGCGCATTTGATCTGCCGGAGAATCTGTTCGCTTATATCGTTTGCCCCACTGTGAAGTCAACGAGGCGCGTTATCTTTTTCGCGGCGTGCCGCGAAAAGCAAAACGGGTGCTATTTACACCACGGTTCCCTGCCAGTAGTATGCAAAAGACTCAGCACTCCAGCACGCGCCGCGCATTCTCCTCGAAGCATGCCCGGCGATTTTCGCGCGAGACGGGGCGACGTGATCTTCGACGACCTTCGGGCTATCCAGCTTCGCCATGGCTTTCTCCCCAAAGCGGAACTCGAAGGGCTTTCACAACGCACGCAAACTCCGCTGTACCAAATTCACAGCGTGGCGAGTTTTTACCCGCATTTTCATCTTGTGCCGCCTCCCAAAGCCCAAATTCGCGTTTGTGCCGACATGAGCTGCCATCTCAACGGCGCATGCGAGTTGCGCGCCGACCTCGAGCGGCGCTTCGCCGGTTCTCGCGCTGGAGAAGTTCAGATTCGCAACGTGTCCTGCCTCGGCCGCTGCGATCATGCCCCGGCAGTTTCCATCAACGACCAAATCTTCACGGATGTCACCGCCGCCCGTGCCGAACAAATCGCTCGCAGCGCCGTCCGCGGCGACGATATTCGAGAACCACACCCCGAGCAGGTCCGCGTCACTTGCAAAGCTGATCCTTACGGCGAGGCAGAAAAATACGGCGTTGTTCGCAAGCTCGTACAATCTCGCGCCTGGGATGACGTCCTCGCGCGGCTCAAAGCTGCCGAGCTTCGCGGCATGGGCGGCGCCGGTTTTCCCACCAGCATGAAATGGGATCTGGTTCGAAAACAGCCCGATCGCGTGAAGTACGTCGTCTGCAATGCCGACGAAAGCGAGCCTGGCACGATCAAAGACCGCTTCATCATGACCCATCTACCTCATCTGGTCATCGAAGGCATGATCATCGCAGGCCTGGTCACGGGCGCAAAGCGCGGTATCGTCTATATCCGCCACGAGTATCATCTTCAGGAAGAAATTCTCGGCGAAGAGATTCGCCGCTGTTATCGCGCCGGTTTGCTTGGAAAAACAATCCTTGGCAGCGATCTCGGGTACGATCTCGAGATGTTTGTTAGCCCCGGCGGCTACATCTGCGGCGAGGAGAGCGCACTCATCGAAGCCATCGAAGGCCATCGCGCCGAGCCCCGCAATAAGCCTCCGTTCCCCGGCCAAGTGGGCCTGTGGCAAAAACCAACGGTCATCAACAATGTGGAAACATTCATCAATGTTCCGCAAATTCTTGCGCGCGGCGTCGATTCGTTCATCGCGCAAGGCTCCAACGGTTCGCGGGGGCTGAAATTTGTCGGCGTCAGCGGCCACGTCGCCCGCCCCGGCATTTTCGAGGTCCCCATGGGCACTCCCCTGCGCGAAGTCATTTTCAATCACGCCGGCGGGATTCGCGGCGGCCGTCAAGTGAAAGCTTTCGCGCCTTCCGGTCCCTCCTCCGGTTATCTTCCTGCATCGATGGTAGACGTTCGTCTGGACTTCAAAGCCCTCGCCGATGCCGGGTCGATGCTCGGTTCGGGTGCCATCGTCGTTTGCGACGACACTACCTGCATGCTGGACATGGCGCTCAATGCCGTGCGCTTTTATCGCAACGAATCCTGCGGCAAGTGCGTTCCCTGCCGCGTTGGATCGCAAAAAATGGCGGATCTGCTCGCGCGTTGGACACAAGGCGGTGTCCCCGAGCCGCAATATCGCGCCGATCTCGCCCTGCTCGATGATCTTGCACAGGCCATGAGCCAAACTTCGATCTGCGGCCTCGGCCAGATCGCGCCGGCCCCCATTCAATCCGTGCTGAAGCATTTCCGCGCTGAAATTGATGCGCACGTTTTGAGGGGCCAGTGTCCCAGCGGGATTTGCTTTACCGCCGCTTCGCGCGCCGGTGAAGCCCAGCGCGTAGGAATCCGCCCTTAGTATGACAACCGCCACCACACCTCCGGGAATGATTGACGTCACGATTGACGGCCGTGCTGTGCGCGTGCCTGCGGGCACCAGCGTTTTCGACGCCGCGCGCATGAACGGCATCGCCATTCCCACGTTGTGTCATCTGCAAAACCAAACGCCCGTAGGCGTTTGCCGACTCTGCGTCGTGGACACGGGCGCGCGCGTTCTTTCTGCCTCCTGCGTTCGTCCGGTCGAGCCGGGCATGAAAGTCTCGACCGATTCCGAAAAGGTGTTGAATGCGCGCAAGACGCTTCTCGAACTGCTGATGTCCGATCATCCTTCGCCGTGCGCGCGCCAGGAACAATCCGGCGATTGCGAGCTCGAGACGCTTGCGAAAGCCGCGGGTATCCTCGAGTCGGGATTTCAAAAGCGTACCGTCGCCCGCGGTCATGATGATTCTTCTCTCGCCATTGCCGTGGATCACGATGCCTGCATTTTGTGCGACCGCTGCATTCGAGGCTGCGACGAAGTCAAAAATAATTTTGTTCTCGGCCGCATGGGCAAAGGCTATTCCGCCGGCATCGCTTTCGATCTCAATTCCTCCATGGGCGATTCCACGTGCATTTCCTGCGGCGAGTGCATGGTTTCTTGTCCGACAGGCGCTCTAACCAACAAAGGCGTCGTCGGAACAGCGATCGCTGTCGGTCCTGGCGCCGAGGGGTTTGAAGCGGAAGACCTGCTGAAGATTCCCGTCTTCAAAGGCGTTTCCGGAACTTTTCTGGAGCTGAATCGCGGCGCCGTCGTCAAACGCCGGTTTCGCCAAGGAGAAATCGTCTGCCGCGAAGGTGAGTTCGGTTCGACCGCGTTCTACATTCTCGAAGGCAAGGCTAAAGTTTCCATTTCCACGCCGATCGCCCACGTCAGGACACAAGGTGGCGCCAAGGGTTTATTCAAGCGGCTGACCAGCACGCTCGTCGCGCGCGAAGACGACAAGCGGGAAGAAGAAACCCGGGATCGGACCATTCCCATTGATGCCCCGGTCGATCTTGCGTACGGCAACCCCGTCGCTGAACTCGGTCCGGGCGATCTTTTTGGCGAAATGACGTGCATGAATTTCTATCCCCGATCCGCCACAGTCATTGCGGAGTCGGACGTCATCGCGTACGAAATGCTGCGCAATGTTCTCGACATCATGCTCAAGAACAAAACCTTTCGCGCGCAGCTCGACGAGACCTACCGGCGCCGCGCGCTCGAAAATCATCTGCGGGGCGTCCCGATGTTCGCGGACCTCTCGCCAGAGTTCATCGACTATCTCAAAGGAAGCGTGGAGCTGCAGCGCTTTGCGCCGGGCCAGGTCATTGTTCAGCAGGGGGAAGCCGCCGATAGTTTCTACCTCGTTCGAATCGGCTTCGTGAAAGTTTCGGAGAATTATCCCGGCGGCGAGCTGGTCCTTGCGTATCTTTCGCGCGGCGATTATTTCGGAGAAATCGGATTGTTAGGCGGCGGCGTTCGAACCGCTACATGCACCGCGCTCGATCACGTCGAACTCGTTCGCATCTCCGGCAACGATTTCCGCGAAATGGTCGGGCGTTTCCCGGGCGTTCGAACCGGCCTCGAAGCGATCGCCGCCGAACGCCGCGCCGCGAATCAGCAGCGCATGCAGATGGTTGACAGCGTTCCCATCGGTCAATTCCTTTCGCAAGGTTTGATGGAAGCGCAAAGCTTGCTGATTCTTGATTTGCAGAATTGCACGCGCTGCGATGCGTGCGTGAATGCGTGTGCCGATGCTCATGACGGTATCACGCGCCTGGTCCGCGACGGCCTGCGGTTTGACCGCTATCTCGTCGCCACCAGTTGCCGCCAATGCCGCGATCCGCTGTGCATGGTTGGCTGTCCCGTAGGCGCGATTCGCCGCCGCAACTCACTCGAAGTCATCATCGAAGACTGGTGCATCGGCTGCGGCCTGTGCGCGCGCAATTGTCCTTACGGAAACATTAATCTCCACCCGTTCGAAGTGATGGCGGAAGATCCAGAGCATGCTGGCCGCAAGAAAGCGGTCATCCAGCAGAAAGCAACGTCCTGCGATCTCTGCACGCACCTCAAAGAGCCAAGCTGCGTCTACGCTTGCCCCCACGATGCCGCGCATCGCGTGGACCCAAAAACCTTCTTTGCCGAAATGCTCGGCCAAGGCTCAGTGAAATGAGGATCGACCGCTCGCACCGCGCCTGGGCCCTGGCATCGCTCGCCGTTTTCGCGATCTCCGCAGCCGTGTACGTCATTTACGCTGGAACGGCCCCGCGAGGCCCGCGCGGAGGCAGCGCCGTCGGCTTAATCTTTGGCATCGTTGGCTTCGGATTCATGATTTTCGCGGCGCTCCTCGGTGCACGGAAACGCGTGGCCACGTGGCGCCTGGGCCGCGCGCAAGCTTGGATGCGCGGCCACCTCTGGCTTGGCCTTCTGGCTTTACCGATGATTCTTTTTCACGGCGGCTTCCATTTTGGCGGCACGCTCACGCGCGTCCTGATGTGGATGCTGATCATCACCGTGTTCAGCGGCATCTTCGGCGCGGCGTTGCAGCATTACATTCCCCGGTTGATGACCGCCGATGTGCCGCTCGAAACCATCTACGATGAAATCGGCCACGTCCGCGCGCTCTTGCGCGAAGAAGCCGACCGCGCCGTCGAATCTCTCTGCGGCAATATCGGCCTCCCAAAATCCTCAGAGGGGGAAGTCCAGCGCGCCGGAGGTTTCACGGCGCTACGTCCCATCGCCGCCGCGGCGGTCCCATTGCGGACGTCCGCCGCCGTCAGCGCCGGCGCCAGCGCCGCACTTGCTACCGCCCCTGAAATTATCTTGCTTAGCGAAGAAGAGAGCGCGCCGCTTCGCCGTTTCTATTTGAGCGAGATGCGTCCGTTTCTCGATCATCCAAAACAAAGCGGCCAGCGTCTTACTGATGCCGCATTGGCAAGCGTTGTATTCGCCGGGTTGCGCACGCTGCTGACTGCCCGGGCTCACGCCACGCTCACCGAACTCGAAGACATTTGCGATGAGGCGCGCCAGCTCACGCGCCAGGAACGCTTGCAACGTTGGCTGCAAGGCTGGCTGCTTGTACACATCCCGCTTTCGCTAGCGCTGATTTTGCTCGGCGCCCTTCACGCCGTCATGGCCCTGCGCTACTGAAGGGGAAACAGTTTTTAGTTTTAAGTTCTGTGAACTGTTGACGGTTGGAAACAGGCTGTGGCACGCACGCGCACAACCAAGAAGCTTGCGCAACGGATCGACCTGAACTATTTCAAGAGGCCGACACCACTCAAGCGCGCCAAATTCTGGCTCAGCCTCCTGCTGCCGCTGCTGGGGCTAGTGTGGATCGCGTGGCGCGGCTTTTCCGGCGACCATCGTGTCTACAGCAGCGGACGCTTGTCCCGGGCTCACGCCGTCCTCGACAAAGAATGCGCCGCCTGCCATGTGAGGCAAACTGGGGCGTTTTCCGCAAGAGCTGAGGACAATGCCTGCCTCGGCTGCCACGATGGACCGATTCATCATGCCTCCAAGAGCGCGACGCCGGACTGCGCGACGTGTCACACGGAGCATCGCGGCACCATTAACATCAGTGCCGCAACCAATCAAGCCTGCGCCGAATGCCATGCTGACTTGAAGACATCTCATCCAGATACGATATACACCTCGCACATCAGTAGCCTCGAGGATGGCCATCCCGAATTCGCAGCGTTGCGTCCGGTTGCGGGTACTCCGGCAAGCGATCCCGGCACGATTAAACTGAATCATGCCATTCATATGAAGCCGATTCGCCGCGGCCCAAACGGTCCCCTGGTGAACCTTGAATGTGGCAATTGCCATCGCCCGATCGCAGTGGACGCCGATTTGACCTATGCCGACCCAAAATACCGCGCCGCAGCGGTCAGTTATAAGGACAGCGAAGAGTTTCTTCCGATCCATGCAGAGACGCTCAAAACTCCGAAGCCCGTGAGCGGGCGCGAGCTGATGGCGCCGGTCAAATTCGCCAATGCCTGTGCTGGATGCCACTCACTGGCTTTCGACAAGCGTTTTGACGAGGGCGTCCCGCACGACAAACCCGAGCTTGTCAACGCTTTCCTAGTAAGGAAATTCCAGCAATATATTGCCGCTCATCCTGGCGAAGTGCGCGTCCAGCGCGATCCGAATCGCGATCTCACAGGCAAAACCCTGCCGCCGCAAGTCCGCGTGCTTACACCAGCGCAATGGGTGGTGGAACGAACCGCCGACGCGGAAGAACTCCTATGGCGCAAAACCTGCAAGCAGTGTCACGAGCTGACGCCCTCGCCCAAAAGTGCTCAACGTCCGATTCGAGCGGCAACGGCGCAAGGGACCGATGCCCAAGAAGTTTCCGCTCCTTTGACAGAATTGCCTTACCTCGCGCCTGCAGGGATCACGCTCGAGTGGATGCCGCACGCGAAATTCGATCACGACGCGCATCGCGGATTCACTTGCGTGAGCTGTCACCCGAAGGCCCTCACGAGCACGGAATCGAGCGACATCTTGCTGCCGGGAATTGCAACCTGCAAAACCTGCCACGCGCCCGGCCCCGGCCACGCCGAATCACGCTGCTTCGAGTGTCACACCTACCATGACTGGTCGAAGCGCAAGGAAGTCACGCCGAGGTTCACGCTTCCTGCTCTCCGCACTGACGGCCGCTGAGTTGTATTTGAAGGCGCCCAGCATCCGGCACCCCTACTTGGCAGGAAGTCTGACGGGAGAAGCTGTTACCTACCGACCAACTGCATCATATACGCGGGATACCGTTCACCCGCGGCCGCACCTTCCCGGCGCGAACCAGTTCCGCCATCGCGCCCACGGTTTCTTCGATCGGCACATTCGGATCGACGCGGTGCTGGTAATACAAATCGATTCTTTCCACGCCCAGCCGTTTCAAGCTGGCGCCACAGCACCCGCGCACATATTCCGGCCGCCCGTTGATGCTGCGCGCCGCGGGATCGGCCTTGTCCCGCACAATCCCGAACTTGGTGGCTAGAAAAACCTTGTCACGCAAACCCCGGATCGCCTTGCCCACCAGCACTTCGTTGTCGCCGTAGCCGTAAACGTCCGCCGTATCCAGAAACGTGACGCCCAGCTCGATTGCGCGATGAATGGTGGCCGTCGATTCTGCATCGTCCCGGAGTCCATAAAATTCCGACATCCCCATGCATCCCAATCCCATCGCGGAAACGAGTGGCCCGTTTCTCCCGAGTTGACGTTGTTGCATGAAATTTTCCTGCACGGATAGTTTCGCCCTCATTCCCGAGAAGATTCATGGCATTGGATGAAAAGTTCGCTCGTTCCGGCATAAAACGGCAATCGCCGTCGAAGCGCGGGATGATGGCATAATGAGCGGATAGCCAGCCCTCAGGAACAATCATGAGGCGACACATTCTAACCATTCTGATGAGTTTTGCTGCTGCAGTGATCAGCGGTGCAATTTTCATCTTCGCACTATTTGATCAATTTGCGCTCGTGGAAGTAGTGGCCAGCATCCTCACCGGGCTCCAGGTTTTTTTCCTAAGCTCCGCGATCGGCGATCTCCTCGACAAAAAGAAAGAGCCAAGTCGTGCTAGGAATTCCGCGGTCGTGTTAGTGACCATCCTTTTGGTCACCTTTTATTCCGTCACCCGCTATCTGCGTTAATTCTGGTGTCCATGCCGGGACCTAATCCGGTGCGCGAAGTCACTCGCGCGGCAGGCGCACATTCAAGGGCAGCTTCAGATTGACGTGATACTGGATGAGCAGGGCAACGTGGTCGAAGTGAAAGCGGTTTCCAGCCCGCCCCTTCTCTACCAGGCTGCGGTGGATGCCTTAAGAAAATGGAAGTACGAACCACATTATTTGAATGATCAACCGATTGCCGTCCAGATGATCGTGACAATTACCTTCACGCTGGGACAGTAATAAGGACAAGTTTGGACGGAGAGGGTGGAGCATCGCAGTCTCGGGTGCTCCGCCCTTTAATTTTAAGTGGTGCTAAGCAGCAACCAATTTTGGCCCGGCCTTGCGCCCCGGCTTGCTGCTCTTCTTCAGCAACTCATGCTCGGCGCGCGTCCAGTCCTCCAATTCATTGCCCGGAGCCCCGCCGCGTTCCAGGTAAATCTGGTAGGCACGCAACGCAATCTCCTCGTGTGTCGGCGCACTCTTGGCGGCTCCTGATTTTCTCGCCGTTAGTGCGGGACGCTTCACCATATTGGGCATACTCTTCTCCTTTCCACTGCCGCACCATTTTACCGTTCGCGAGAGTCGATTGCCCAAGATTTCTTACAGAATCGCTTCGAAAATTTTAATGCGAAGCATCGGAGAAACAGCTTGCCGGCCGACGGTAAACCGCAGAATGCAGAAGGCTCCTCAATTGGAATCAATAGCCGTCCGACTCCGCCAGGATGGCGCGCGTATCGCGATTCCAGAGAGTGATTTTCGTGCCGGGATATTGCGCGGCGATCTTCGGGAGCCGACGTTGGGCGCTCTCCAAATCCTGGAAACTCTCCAGCTCAAGGTGCTGCCCGTCCACATCCCGGATCAAAATGTCGTAGATGGCTATTCTCGAAAGCCAGACTGGTCCCCTCATAGCCCACTGTAAGGTAGTGAGCCCCTGCAACGAAACGTTTCAATCGACTGCGCGCGCTGCTTCCAATACTGCCGGAGCTGGCCGACCAAATATAACGAACCGGTGATGAAAATGACATCGTCCGGAGCGGCTTCCGAGAGAGCCAGGTCCAGAGCCTGCTCGGCGGCAGAAACGACAGTGAAGTCGGAGGCGTGGTGCGCGATGATTTCGGCGAGGCGCGACGCGGAGATCGCCCGGGAAGTGCGCGGCTCGGTAATCAGAACTTGGGCGGCATGCGGGAAAAGCTGCCCAGCCACTTCGTCGACAGCTTTATCGCGAAGCGCTCCATAGAGAAGCCAAATTTTCCGTCCGGCGAAATTTTGTTCGAGAAAAAGGGCGAGTTCGCGCGCGGCCCCGGGATTGTGCGCCCCATCGAGAAAGACGTCGGGGCCGGACTGCAATTTTTCGAGGCGCCCGGGCCAAACCGTGCTGGCGATTCCCCGTTCGATGGCTTCGTTGGGAATGCGAAAGCCCTGCTCCTGGAGGCATCGTGCAGTAGCGAGAGCGCTGAGCGCATTTTCCAACTGGAAGCGCCCGGCAAGACTCGGGGAGACGTGGAACGACGCACCAGAAGAAACTTCGGTCGCACGGGCATGAAAGCGCCCGTCTTGCTTGGATTCCTGGTCGATGCGAAAGAGCTCGGCCGTCTCCCGGACGGGACATTCCAGTTCTCTGGCGTGCGCGAGAATGACTTCACGAGCCTCCGGCTGCTGCGGGGACAAAATCAGCGGCACTCCCCGCTTGAGGATTCCGGCCTTCTCGCCAGCAATTTCCTTTAACGAGTGGCCCAAAAAATTTTCGTGATCGAAATCTATGCGCGTGATGATGGAAACAGCGGGAGAGAGAATGTTCGTGGCGTCGAGACGGCCGCCGAGGCCGACCTCGAAAATGCCGAATTCGACGCGTTCGCGCGCGAAGCATTCGAGGGCCATGGCCGTGACGCATTCGAAATACGTGGGATGCGCACGGAGCTTGTGCACGGCGAGCAGCTCCTCGATCAACGCTTGCAGGCGAGTGAAAACTCGGGCGAAGGACTCATCGCTGATTTCTTCGCCGTTCATGCGGATGCGTTCGTTGATTCTTTCGAGATGCGGCGAGGTATTCAGGCCGGTTCGAAAGCCTGCCGGGCGGAGGATGGATTCGAGGAACGCCGCGGTCGAGCCTTTGCCGTTTGTCCCCGCAATGTGCGCGCTGGGATAAGCGCGATCGGGGCGGCCGAGCCGTTCAGCGAGCACGGTGATGTTTTCCAGATCGAACTTCGCGGCGGCTGCCTGCGTGGGTGCAGCCAGTTCCCTTCCCAGAGTCAAAAGATAGCGAACCGCCGCTTCGTAATTCATTTCAGCCCAAGAGGAGGTCGAGGGAGTTGGCGATGAAGGACTTCAGCTCTTTGCGGTGGACGACGGCGTCGAGGAAGCCGTGCTCGAGAAGAAATTCGGAGCGCTGAAATCCTTCGGGGAGCTTCTGGCGGATGGTCTGTTCGATAACGCGAGGTCCGGCGAAACCGATGAGCGCGCCGGGTTCGGCGATGTTGATGTCGCCCAGCATGGCGAAGCTGGCGGTAACGCCGCCGGTGGTGGGATCGGTCAGAACAGAAATGTAGGGCAGCTTTTCGTCGTCGAGCTTGGCGAGCGCGGCGGAAACTTTGGCGAGCTGCATCAAGCTGATGGCGCCTTCCATCATGCGCGCGCCGCCGGAGCAGGAGACGGCGATAAAGGGCTGGCGCGTTTCCATGGACAGCTCGATGCCGCGGGTGACCTTTTCGCCCACGACCGCACCCATCGAGCCGCCGATGAAGCCGAATTCCATGGCGCACATCACCACGGGCCGGCCATTGAGCTGGCCCTCCGCGGAGATGATGGCATCGTTCATTCCTAGTTTTTTCTTTGCTTCTTTCAGCCGCTGTGAGTAAGGCTTGGTGTCCACAAACTTCAAGGGATCGGTGGAAGTCATGCTGGCGTCGTGCTCGGTCCAGCGGCCGTCGAGAAGCATTTCCAGGCGCTGGCGAGAGCCCATTTTGAAATGAAACTGGCACTTGGGGCAGACGTGCAGATTCGCTTCGAGGTCCTTGCGAAAGACGATGGTGCGGCAGGACTCGCACTTGACCCACAGGCCTTCCGTGCGCACGCGGCGCTCTTCGGGCGGGGTGGATTGTTCGATCGATTTTTTTTCGCGCTTGAACCAGGCCATAGAAGAAAGTTAACAGTTCACAGTTAAAAGTTGAAAGAGAAGCCCGCCCTTTGAAGAGAGCGGCTACAGAGCCAGCTAATAGTCAATCCCCCGTTGAGCCAGTATACCCTTGGTGTACGGGTGTTTCACCTCGCGCATCTCGGTGACCAGGTCGGCCAGCTCCACGAGCTTGGGATGCGCGTTGCGGCCCGTGCAGATCACGTGAACGCGCTCGGGGCGGTCTTTCAATGCTTCCACGACTTCGTCGGCGTCGATCATTTTGTAGCTGATGGTGTAATTGATTTCGTCGAGGACCACGAGATCGTACTTGCCGCTGTAGATGGCATCGTGGCCGGCCAGCCAGCATTCCTGCGCCAGCTTGATGTCTTGGGGGTCGGTTTCGCCGCCGCCGATTTTCACGAAACCGCGTCCCATGGGGCGAATTTCAAATTTGTCATCGCCGAGCAGTTTGGCCGCGTCCAGCTCGCCGTAATGCCATGAGCCTTTGATGAACTGCACCATCAGGACCTTCAGGCCCTGGCCGACGGCGCGGAAGGCCGTGCCGAGCGCGCAAGTGGTCTTGCCCTTGCCCGGCCCGGTGTAAACGATGAGCAATCCTTTTTCTTCCGGCATGGATTCCCTTTTTGAGGGCGGAGAGAAGAGTGTGCGCACCGTCCCCTGAAACGTCAAGCGAGCTGCAGCCGCTTGACGAGTTCCGCGGCGATGGCGGAGATGCGCTGCAGGGACGATTTTGGGAGCGGGGCCTTGGGTGGCGCGGCGGGGTCTCTCAAAACAATCCACAGGCCAGGGCGGTAGGTCTCCTCGTCGTCAGGACAAATGGCACCTGTAAGTTGCGTGATTTCGAGAGGGTGTGCGGACGCCGTTGCCAGGTCAATTTCGAGAACGTCTCCGCTGCTGTGATGCTCCGCGGGTGGAGCGGCAATCAGCTCGGTCAGGATTCCGCGGGCATCGTCCACCAAGTCGCGGAAGCCCTGGGTGACCAGAATGACATCGATATCGCGAGGCGTGGGCTGCTCGAGTTGCAACAGATCGTAATCCGGCAGCGGCTTTTCAAGCGGGATTTCGATGGCCGCAGAAGGCTGGTTTTCGTCCGGGATAATACGCATGGGCATGGCAGCTAAGGTTGTACACCACCCGGGCTATTTCGGGTAGGGGCTGCCGGAGAGGATGGCGAAGGCGCGGTAGAGCTGCTCGGCGAGGACCACGCGCGCCAGTTCGTGGGAAAGCGTCATGGTGCTGAGCGAGAGTTTCTGCGGAACACGCGCGCGCAGCGATTCGGGGAAACCGCCCGCATTCCCACACACGAAAATGATTTGGCGAGTGCCGCGGTCGCGTAGTTCGCCGAGCCACCTGGCGAAGGCGTTCGAATCGATCGTTCTTCCGCCCGCATCGAGAAGAATGGCCGTGGCGGCGCGGTCGGCGTCGAGTTTCTTGAGGGCCGCGTCGGCATCGCGGACCTCCATGATTTCAATGGGGCAGTAGCGGCTGATGCGTTTCACATAGTCGTCCAAAAGGGCGCACATTTCGGGGCGGCGCGTCTTTCCAAGGAGTAAGAGCTGAATTCTCATTAGAGTGCCGTTTTTGAAAGGAGAGAGCCTCTTCGCTTGGCCCTCCGGATGACCATCTTCCCAAGTGGATGGTCACTTCAATCCATATTTTTTGCGTTTTTCGAGAAGGGTTTTGCGGCTGATGCCCAGGACTTCGGCGGAGCGGCTGATCTGATACCGCGTGGCTTCGAGCGTCGCCGCGATGACTTCGCGCTCAACCTCCTCGAGGGAACGCAGCCCGGCAACCGGACTCGCCGCCCCGGGAGCAGCCGCGCGAACATTCTCGGGAAAATTCTCAGGCTCAAGGAGATCACGCTCGGCAGCGGCCGCGCCGCGGCCGACCCCCGAGAAGACAATCGCGCGTTCGAGAGCGTTCCTTAGTTCGCGGACGTTCCCGGGCCAACTGTAAGCAGCAAGCATGCGGCGCGCAGAATCGCTCAATTCCGCACAGGGACGCCCGTGGACAGACCGCAGGGTCACGAGCAGATGCACCGCCAGCGGCAGGATGTCGGCGCGGCGTTCGCGGAGCGGCGGAACCGTGAGCGTCAGAACGTTCAGGCGGAAATACAGATCCTCGCGAAAGCTGCCCG
>QHYN01000085.1 GCA_003224145.1 Acidobacteriota bacterium | reverse complement strand
GAGAATCGAATCACCGAGAATGAGTGCCGCGGGCGACTTGAAGTAGACGGCCACTGCATTCGCTGGGATTTGCGTTATCGATCCGCCTTTCGCATGGAGTTAAGTAGCAAGGGCTGGATTGGGTTCTCACGCACACCCCATTCGGACGCTATCTTTTCCGGAGAGATTATTTTGGATAACGAAACTTTCCGCGGGGAACCGCTAGCCTATGGAATGCAAGGCCACAACTGCGGATACCGCCACCGCAAATTCTGGACCTGGACACATTTGCATTTTCCTCGCGCGAACGGCTTCAGTTCAACTTTTGAAGCCCTTGCTTATGAGATGCCTTGGGGACGGGGATTTCGCAGAGCCGTGCTCTGGCATGAAGGGCAAAAGTATGACTTCCGCCATTTCTCGGAGCTGAGGCGAGATCCGCGCCACCTGGTCTGGACTATGAACTGCCCCAACTCGAAGTTTGCTCTTGTGCATGTGGAAGTACGCGGGAGAGAAAGTCTGGTCCATCGCCTCCCCTATTGGAAAACTGACTGTTCGGGCCAATTTGAGGTCGCCAACGACAGCCTGGCAATTGCTCGGATGGCTCTGCGCCTTCCGCGAAGAGCGGCGGAGGAGCTGACTTCCGATAGCGGCGCCGTGCTCGAAATGGCCGGCACAGACTCCTAAGTTTTCCACAGACACTCACACCCCGCAACTGGACGCCCTGCGGCCCGATGGGCTAGGCTATGCTTTCCCGCTCGGCAGGGATTCCCCGCCCAGGAGACAACCGCGCGGGTATCTGAGTCTGTTCATGGCCACCGTAGCTCCCATTTCCGCAGGCGCTCACGCCGAGCACCGCGATCTATCTTTCTGGATGGACCGCGTCCTGAAAGAGCTGGAGAACTTCCGCCCGTCACCCGACGCGGATACCGTGCACGATCTTCGCGTGGCCATTCGCCGTTGCCGCTCCGTTGCCGCCGCAATGGAAGAAGTGGATCCCGACCCTGCCTGGCCGGCGATGCGCAAGGCCGCGCGCAAACTCTTCCGCTCTCTTGGCGCGCTCCGCGATGCGCAAGTGAGGAACGAGTGGGTGAAGAAGCTCGCTCCGGAAACCGATCCCGTTCGCGCACACTTGCAAGCGACGTTCGAAACCAGCGAGCCTCAACTGCGCGAGCAAGCGCTCCGCGTGGCTCACAAGTTTGATCAAAAAGCCTGGAAGCGGCTCGCCCGGACTCTCCGTCAACGCTCCCGCTTCGTGCCCCCGGGGAGTCTTGCTGCTGAATGCCTCGCTCTCGAGCGCTTCGAAAGTGCAAAAGAGCTTCACGCGAAAGCCCTGCGCACGGAAAAGCCCAAGCCCTGGCACGCGCTGCGCATCGGCCTAAAGCGCTTTCGCTACACCGTCGAAAGCCTGCTCCCGGAGCAGTACGCCGTCTGGAGCGAAAACCTCAAGCGCGTCCAGGATTTGCTCGGAGAGGTTCATGACCTCGACGTGCTCTCGGAGACCGTGAATCGATCCGATTTCGTCGAAACGGAAGATTCGTTGAAACTCTGGCGCCAGGCCATCGCGCTCGAACGCCATGAACGCACGGAAACGTACCGCCAGCTCACTCTCGGAAAGACCAGCCTCTGGAATCTCTGGCGCGCCGGGCTGCCCACAAATGGCCGCATCGAAGCCGCCGCCGATGCCCTCTTGCGTGCCACGGCCCGCGCCATCGATCCCCACGCCGGCCGTACTTCTCAAATCTCCCGCATCGCCGTCGCGATTTTTGAAGCATTGAAACGCACGGATGCAGCTCCCGCATTTCGCGATGGTTCCATGCGGCGCATCTTGCAGGCTGCCGCCCGATTGCACGGCATCGGCGCTGCTAATGCGGATAAGTCTCCCCAAAAAACGGCTAGCAAATTCGTTCTTGACCTTGCCGTTCCTCCCGGGTGGAGCAACCAGGAATGGGAACTGCTGGCCACCGTGGTCCGCTATCATCGCGGTCCCGAACCGTCGATGAAGAGAGGTCCCTTTTCCAAATTATCGGAGGAACAGCAGAATCGCGTCCGCGCTTTGGCGGGTGTCTTGCGGCTGGCTCGCGCGCTCCGTAAATGCGGGATCGAGACCGGTGCAGGTCTGCGTGCCGAAAAATCCGGCGAAGCCTTCGTTCTTCGTGTTCCCGGGCTCGCCGATGACGTCGAAACCGCGTCGTGCCTTGCCGCCGGCAAACATCTCCTCGAAGAATATCTGGGAATGCCGCTCATCCTGAAGCCCGTTGTCAAACACGAGAAGGTTGTTCCCCTTGTTCCCCGCCAAATTCCTGGCCTGGAAGTTGTCGCTTCCGACTGAGCGAACTCGCGGCGCACCGCTCCCTCCATGCTACCCGCTTCCCTCGTGAAAGCCAGGCTCTTTCTTTTGTAGGGGCGCAGCATGCTGCGCCCCAGCTCCCCTGTGGAAGCCATCGCAACTTTCTCCTCGATTTCGTCCTTGACAGGCCCCTTGCGAATCTGTATATTTGTTTCTGTTGATTAGTGCGCCTCGCTTCCCGCGAGGCTTTTTCTTTTGGTACCGGGCTTCGGCCTAACGGTCAAATCCGCCGGGACGGCCCCAAAAAAGCACTTCGAACTTGCACCCAATCTAACTCCTTTAGAATCAACACTTCTACAACTGTTCATTCTAAAGAACTTAAAACTCTTTAGAATCAACACTTATGAAAAACAGGGGGTGGGGGTCCTAAGCTTTACTTGCCGGCACGTCGCAATAGCTTCGGAGTTGCCAGCCATACGAGCGTGCCAATCGGCGGAGAGACGCGCTTCAGTTCGACCAGCGCCACGCCTGCTTTTTTCAATGCCGTGAGATGCTTTTTCGAGGCGAGCGCCGTGGCGATCACGTCGTCAAGTTGCGGCGCATGCCCAAACAGAAAAACCGACGACGCCTGTTTGTCCTTGACCAGTTCCCCGAAAATATGCGACGGTTCGGCCCCCGGCAGCAATAGGTCCGTTCGCCCAATTTTCTGTTTCGCATAGTCGAGCGCATTCGCAAAAATCTCCGCCGTCTGCAGCGCACGGACGTACGGACTGGTCAGAAACAAATCTCCTGCGATACCGAGCGCGGCCACGCCGTTCGCTACCTGCGCGGTTTTCTCCACGCCCTCTTCCGTCAGATAGCGCTCCGGGTCGGGAGGGCACTTGGGATCCTCGCGATCAATCGCGATTCCATGTCGTACAATGTAAAGCTGCATCTTTTCCTCTCCGTGGATTCGGGAACAAACTCCCCGAGCAGCGAAACAACATCACCCAGGACCTTTCCTGACCGTTGACCGTCAGCAGTTTACCGTCAACCTCTCCCGGCTTGCCGGAAATAAAACTTCACATGGAATTCTCTTTCAAACAGTTCCGCGCTTCGCTCCGCGTCGCGCAAATCTTCTGCGGCTTCTCCTCGCGCCTGCACTTCCAATCCCACGGCGCCGCGCTGGAACGAGACCCGCACTCTCAGCACCCGCTGCCGGTGCGAATGGTCGAGGGCCTCGGCGATCCGCAAGATGGCCGCCAGCCTGCGCAGGATGGGTTTATCCCCGTCATCGAGAGAAGAGTAGGCAGCGTGATGGCTCGCAGGCTGCGACTTGCGGTTGTGGTAGCGCACCAGGCCCGCGACAATCGCGCGGTCGCTGCCCTCCAGCCCTGGGATATCTCCATGCAACGCCAGGTATTCGCCGTGCTTGTGATGGCCGCGGTGGCTGATCATGTGTCCCGCATCGTGCAAAAGAGCGCCCGCCTCCAAAAGCACTCGCGTTTGCGCCGGCAAGCGGTGTACCGGCTGCAACTGGTCAAAAAGCTGGAGGCTCAGTTCGCGCACGTGCTCCGAGTGCTGCTGATCGTATTGCATCCGCCGCGCAAAACTGCGCGTGCCGACAAGCAACTGGCGCGCTGCGCTGCTGTAGCGATGCGGCTCCTTGCGGGAAAACGCATCGCGGGCGATTTCCTGCAAAAGCCCTTCGCGCACGCCCACGCCGGGCACGGCAAAGAGGCGCAGATTCAAGTACCGGCCCAGCGTAACGAAGGTGATCGCGGCGATGCCCATCACATCGGCGCGGTCCCGCCGCACTCCGTAAGCCTTCATGCGCTCCCGCACGTCTCTTCCTAGAATGCTGGGCAACCGCTCCCGCAAGAGCGATAGCTCCATCGTCTGCAAGCCATGCTCGCGGGGTCCCGGCGCAATCTGCGCCAGTGTTTCGGCGTTTCCGCCCAGCGCCACGGCGATTCCATCGCCCAGATTTGGCCGCTGAACAATTCTCGATTCCAGCAGCGCGCGCACATATCGGCGCACCTGCTCTCCCTGTGCCGGCCGAATGACTCCGGGAAGATTCAGCGTAGTCAGTAACCGCACCGTGCCCGCCGACAACTGAGCGCTTTGCTCCACGGCATGGTTACGCAGAATGCTGATCTCCAGGCTCCCGCCGCCTAAGTCCACGATGCAGCGTGGCGCGGCTTCCGGCCCCAGAGCAGCCAGCACGGCTTCCCTGCCGAGGCGGGATTCTTCCGCTCCACTGATCACGTGCAGCTCGATTCCTGATTTTCTTTTTATCGCGCGCATGAACGCCCGGCGGTTTCGCGCTTCCCGCGTGGCGCTGGTGGCCACCGCGCGATACCGCGACACGCCGAAATCGTCCATGACTTCGCGCAGGTGACGGAAGGCCTTTGCCGCTTTTTTGAAAACGTCTTCGGTAAAATGCGGCCGCAGGAACACGCCCTCTCCGAGGCGCAGCGGGTACCGTTCCGTCTGTAGGGGTTCGATGTCCAGTGCCGAATAGGCGCGCGCTACCGAGAGCCGCACGGCATTGGAGCCGGCGTCGATGGCGGCGATGGGAACCGGCTCAGGCATCGGCGAGTTTACCGCCAGAGGTGCGACAGCGCGGCGGAAGGAGTGTACTTCGTCGAGCGGATGCCCAATTGTTCAGCGATGCGCTGGCGGAGCTGCTTGTTCACCGCGGGAACGCTGGCTTCGCCGTCCAGCTCGATAAAATTTTGTTTCTTGGCCATCACTTCGAATTCGCGCTTGATCATCGTTTGGTAACGGATGAACGACCAGTAGAGATCGTGGGAAAGTGACATGTCGCGCCCCGCTTCCCAATAACTGATGGCCTGCGCTTTCCGGAATTCGCGTCCAAACGCTGTCTCCGGCCGCACGTTCAGCCAAAACGTCAAGTGCGGACGCAGAGCCATGGCATACAGCCCGCTAATGTAATCGCGATTGATGCCGCGCACTACGCCGCGCCCGATCAAGGTAAAAATATAGCGGTCCGCCAGCACCACTGTGCCGGAACGCAGTGCGGGCAGAATGCGGTGTTCCATCTGGTCAAAGAAATCCGTGGCGTACATCAGGGCCAGCGTCAGCCGCGTCACCGCGTTTTTCGCCAGCAGCTCATCGATATCGCGTCCCACCAGATTCGAGCGTCGCAAGCCGCTGGTCTGCACCGCAAAACCTTCCGATTCAAGCCACTCCTGCAACAAGGCGATCTGCGTCGATCGCCCCGAGCCGTCCATCCCTTCAATCACGATCAAACTCCCGGTAATTTCGCTGGGATCAAATCCGACCAGCGGCTCACCGAAAAAATACTGTGAGCCTGTTTCCTCCGGTGCGGGAGCGGCTTTCGGGGCTGCCGCAGTTGCCGGGGCCGGGGCCTCGGTGGTAGTCACTGCTGCTGTGGTTTTCTCTTTTTCCTGCTCGGACATGGTCACTCGGCTTCTTCGGCGCGCGGAGCAAAACGTTTCAGTTCGATCTTCGAGGCCACAATATCGCGCATCTGTTTTTGCAGCTTATTGACGGGGATCGTTCCGTCCAGCACCACGAAATTGTCCGAATCCACCATCTTGTCGTATTCCTCCAGAATCCGCGCCTGAAAGAGACGAAAACTCTCCGCGCGATCATACGACATGCCCAGGTCCATGCCCGCTTCGTAGTATTTCAGCTTGGGGCGCCCGCTCAGAATGCGGTTCACCGCCACGTCCAGGGGCGCCCGGAAATAAAAGGTGATGTCCGGAACCGGTGCAAACCGATACAAATTTCTCAGCCAGCGCGGCGAGCACCCCCGGGCCGTGTCGCGCGCGAACGCCGTGTAGATGTAGCGGTCGGCAAGAACCAGATAGTCGCCTTGAAGTAGCGGCATGATCTGGCGCTCGCAGCGGTCCGCAAAATCCGCCGCATGCAGCAGTGAAAATGTCGTCGGCGTAAGCAGCCGCCGCTGCTTCCCTCGCCGGGTTGCCGATTTCACCAGCGGAGATGAATTCCATTCCGTGAAATGCAACCGGTACCCGCCAATTTCCAGCCAGCGCTTCAGCAAATACAATTGCGTGCTTTTTCCCGACCCGTCCGTGCCCTCCACAACAATCAACGCGCCGGGATACGCGCGGCTTGGAACCGGCCGGCCCGGTTGCGGAAGGGTGGATTTCGCCGGCTCGGTCCGCGGCGGTTTTTGAACTACATCCTGAGTTTCCATGAGCCTCTTGGGGTTAGCTGTCGAATCGCAAGACTAATCACGGATTGTTACAGCCGCATTACAGCACAACGCTGCTCTGCTGGCAAAGCGCTCTTCGCCGTATCAGAACAGTGTGATCTTGATGTGCAGGAATTTTTTCGGATTTTGCCGGAAGTCTCCGATCAGCAGCCGCATGTCTCCGGTCAAACCCGCCAAATTGTCGTAAAGCTTCGGATCAGAAAACAATTTCCCGGCGGTGGTGGTGTTGTCGTTCAGCTTCGCGGAAGCAGCCGCGAGATTCGAACTGGTGTCGCGCAACTTGGTATAGAGGGTATCGTCCGTGATCAACTTGCCCAGAGTGCCTTTCCCCGCGCGTGCGTCGCCCAGCATGGAGTTCCCGTTCGCCATGGCCTCCTTGGCCTGATCGTAGAGCGTCGGGTCGTAAATCAATTTCCCAATCGTCCCCTTGCCTGCGCGCATGTCGGCCAGCATGACGTTCACGTTATCCAGTCCTTGGTCCACTTTCGAGTATATCTCGTCCGACGTCACCAGTTTTCCGAGCGTGCCTTGCCCTTGCTGGATGTTGGTCAACATGGTGTCGCCTTTGGCGAGGACGTTGTTGAGGTGGTAGTAGGCCTGGTCGTCCGTCAGCAGTTTCCCCAGCGAGCCGCGCCCTGCCTGCACGCCGGCAATGAGTTCGCGCACTTCCGTGGATAGCGCTTGAAGATTGCCCAACAGGTCCGCGCTCCGCTCCACCACTTCCTTCATGGCCTTTTCTTCCGCCCCGGGAATAACGCCGGAATCAGGAATCGGCGTTCCCGTCAATCCGCGCGAGATATTCACGTAGCGATTTCCCAGCAGCCCTTCTGTTACCAGGCTCGCCATCGAATCCGTCAAAATGTCGCCCTGGTAGCGCCGATCGACGCGCATCACGACCTCGATGTTCTTATTCTTATCCATCGTTTTTCCGGCCGTGCGCGGCAACAGCCGGATCGATTCCACGTTTCCGACTTCCACGCCGTCCACGCGCACCGGGGCTCCGCTCGACAGCCCGGAAACCTCCGGCAGATACGTTTTCAGCCGGTACTTTGGCCCCAGCGGTCCGCCGGTTACATAAAAAATTGCCGCCGCGAGCACGAACAGGCCAACCAGCACGAACAGTCCGACACGCAGCTCCGTCCAGGTAAGTTGTTTCCGTTGCGCCATTTCGTCTTCCCTCCCCCTGCAAAGAAGAAGCCTACCGCAAATTCACTCCAGAAAAAGCTTCAGATAAGGATCATTCGAATTCGCAATCTCCTCCGGTTCCCCTTCGAAATAAACCTCGCCATTGCGATATACGAGAAATCGCGTACGAGCCACGTTCGCCGCCGCTGCGGCATTTCCGTTCTGCGAATTGTGCACGACTCGTCCCGAATGCGGATCAAATTGAAAATTCGCGAGCGCAAAACCATCCTGCAGCCTGTGCGTGGCCAGCAGCGCCGTGACCCCGTAAACGTCCCGCAAGCGCAAAATCAGTGTGATGATGGTCTGCGAAGTCAGCGGATCCAGCCCTGCCGTTGGCGAGTCATAAAGAACGATGGGCGGCTGATTGATCAGCGCCCGCGCGATGGAAACGCGCCGCCGCATGCCTCCCGACAGTTCCGAAGGTAAGAGGTCAATGGCGTGCTCCAGCTCCACGAAGCGCAGCACCTCTCTGACGCGCGGCTCGATTTCTTCGCTTGCGACGCGATCCTCATGCAGCCGGTAGGCCACGTTGTCCGCCACCGGTATGGAGTCAAAGAGCGCGCCCTCCTGGAACACAAATCCGATCTTCCGCCGGAACGCCAGCAGTTGTTCCTCCGGCAACTCTGAAATCTTGTGTCCCAACACTTCCACGCTGCCGCTGTCCGGCCGTAACAGTCCCGCCGCCAGCTTCAGCGTGAGCGTCTTTCCCGTACCCGTCTCGCCCAGCAGGATCAGCGTCTCTCGCTGGCGCACGCAAAAAGACACGCCGCGCAAAATGTCTCCTTCGTCGAAACCGAGGCGCACGTTTTCAAATGTGATTGCCGAATGCGTCTGCGTGGGCAGCATGGACCCATAACCGGCCATGCCTCCGATTATAGCGGCAATTCTTTTCCCCTTCTGAAAAGACTGCTCGCCGGCCTCCGGCTCGTTCCCTCGGGAAGTCAGAAGATCTTGTTAGCGAGGTAGAGGGAAAGTTTGGTGAGGAATAGGTCAGCTACGATGATCAGTACGGATGAAATGACGACGGACTGCGTCGTTGCGCGTCCGACGCCCTGCGTCCCGCCTCGCACGGTCAACCCCTTGTAGCATCCCACAGTTGCGAGGATGAACCCAAACACCAGGGACTTCATAAGGCCCTGCATCAGGTCGGCAAATTCCAGCGCGTTGATGGAACGGCGCCAAAACTCAACCGCGCTGAGACGCAGGGAAAACACCGAGGCAACACAACCGCCCAGCAGACCGACGAACACCATCATTCCTGTCAACAGTGGCACCATCAGCAACGTCGCCAGCAATCGCGGGGTCACTAGTTTGCGGCTGGGGTCTGTGCCCATGGCACGCATGGCATCCACCTGCTCCGTCACCAGCATCGAGCCGAGCTCGGAAGCCATACCGGAAGAACAGCGCCCGGCGGTAAGAAGCCCGGTGATCGCCGGGCCGAGCTCACGCACAAGCGCGAGCGACACAACATCACCGGTTAGTGAGGTCTGGCCGAAGCGCACAAATTGCGCGCCCGTCTGCAATACCATGACTCCGCCGATGAAAAATCCAGACAGCAGGATAATCGGCAGCGAGCCTACGCCAATGTCGTCCATCTGATCGAGGGTGTCTTGAAAATAATACGGTTTGGTCGCCAGGTTGGTTATCCCGCGGAAAGAAAGTTCCGCGTAATCCTGAACCGCGGCCACCGACCGTTTCATTGCCCCGCCCAACACGTCCAAAACGGAGATGGTCTGTTCGTGCTTGGTCTGGCTGCCTGTCACCTGGAGAGGAGTGTCGGCCACGAGTTCCTGTTCGCACCCATTTTCTGCGCTGAACTTCTCGGTGAAACGATGGCATCCGAAGCCTAACCGTGCTCCAGCGGCGCGTCAAGTAAGCGATTTGCGCAGCGCCTGGCCCTGGAGTCACGAGCTTTCGCGATCTCTTAGTCCGATTGGCTCCCGAGCCGGAGGCTACTTTGGGCTTTTGCCTGAGCATTTCGTGACTGAACAACCGGGCGCACAACTCCGGCGTCGCAATCGCCATTGTCCGCTAAGCTGTGTTTACGGCAAACAATGGGACATCCACCAGCAAAAGAGCGCCGACGAAAAGTTCGGCTCAAGCTTCGGCAGGTTGTTCGCGTGCGGCCGTCCGACGCGCACCTCACCTTCGATGAGATTCTTCCAACGCTGAACACTGCGCGCGACAGCGTGTACTTCATTTCCAAAAACACGTCCTATGCAGAGGG
Source organism: Acidobacteriota bacterium (assembly GCA_003224145.1). Taxonomy (GTDB): domain Bacteria; phylum Acidobacteriota; class Terriglobia; order Acidiferrales; family UBA7541; genus Acidiferrum. Next base: position 7,121 of record QHYN01000085.1, on the reverse strand, counting down.
CATGCGCGTGTTCATCACCTATCCGTATTCCGACGCTCCCGGCTCGCTCAATCGCGAATCTCTCGGCAGAGTGGTGCGCATCGAGGAACTGGGCCAGGGCCGCCGCGGGATTGCCGTGGAAGTATTGATGCCCATCTACCTCGGCGGCACAGAAACACTGCGCTGACCTCCGGCGGCCACCGCCGGAAAATTCCTCTCATTCTTAACTTAAATCGCTCCCGACACGCCGCGGTTCTACCTGCAGAACTATTTCGAGTCAGGTCCGAACGCCGGACCAATACCGCTTCCGAAATCAGATGCGCGATCGGAAAGGGGCTTGCTGGACGTCAGAGTCGGCTATGGCTAAACTGCTTCTTCCCGCCAATCCAAGAGCCGGGACATGCGAGGACGCAAGCGCGGATGCTGAAATTTTACACTGCCGGTGAATCGCACGGACAAGCGCTCCTTGCGTTTGTCTCCGGCCTTCCCGCACAACTTCCGGTGGACCTTAAATTCATCAACAACGAGCTGCACCGCCGCCAGCTTGGCTATGGGCGCGGCGGGCGCCAAAAAATCGAGAAAGACTGCGCCGAGGTTTTTGCCGGCGTCCGCCACGGCAAGACCATCGGCGCTCCCATCGCCTTGCGCATCGAGAATCGCGATTGGGCCAATTGGGAAAAAATCCTTCCCATCGAAGCGACCGAGGACGACCCCGGCACGAAGAAACTAGTCGCGCCGCGCCCCGGCCATGCCGATCTCGCCGGGGCCATGAAGTTCAACTATCACGATGCGCGATACATCCTCGAGCGAGCGTCGGCCCGCGAAACCGCCGCCCGCGTCGCCGCCGGCGCGTTCGCAAAGCTCCTCCTGAAGGAATTCGGGACGGAAATCGCCAGCCACACCATCCAGGTAGGCCACATTCGCTTGGAGCGCCTCGCTACCTGGAAACAAATTCGTGCCGTCAGCTCGGATTTGGATTCTCCCTTGCGCTGCACTGACCCCGTTCTTCAAGAAGAAATGAAATCTGAAGTCGACGCGGTTCTCAGAGCCGGCGACACCGTCGGCGGCATCTTCGAAATCGTCGCTCACGATGTTCCCGTGGGGCTCGGCACGCACGCGCAGTGGGACGAAAGACTCGATGGCCGCCTGGCACAGGCGCTCATGAGCGTCCAGGCGGTCAAAGCCGTTGAAATTGGCGACGGCGTGTCCATTGCCGGCTCTCACGGCAGCGACGTGCAGGACGAAATCTCCTATGACAAAGCCGCTCATCGTTTCCGCCGTTTCACGAACCGCGCCGGAGGCCTCGAAGGCGGCATCACCAACGGAGAAAACATCGTCATCCGCGGCTACATGAAGCCGATCTCTACATTGCGCAAGTCGCTCCACACGACGAACATGGTTACCAAGGAACCGGTGCAGGCCGCCTATGAGCGTTCAGACTGGTGCGTCGTCCCCGCCGGCGCCGTCGCCGGGGAAGCCATGGTCGCCCTTGTATTGGCGGATGCTTTTCTGCAAAAATTCGGAGGAGACTCCCTCGCCGAAATGCGGCGGAATTTCGAGAACTATGCCCGACAAATCGACGAGTTCTAAAGCCACTGCGACTACAGCCACCGAGACGCCCCAGGCGCCCGCGGTCCCGCGGAAGATTTATCCCATCGTCAAATACGGCGATCCCATTCTGGAAAAACCGGGCGCTGGGGTCACAAAATTTGATTCCGAACTCGAAGAGTTAGCCGAAGACATGTTCGCTTCGATGTACGCCGCGCAAGGCGTGGGGCTGGCCGCGCCGCAAATTGGAAAGAGCATGCGCTTCGCTGTCGTGGACGTGACCGGCGGGAAAAACCCGGAAGCGAAGATTATTCTGGCCAATCCCGAAGTCACTCATGCCGAAGGCGAAGTCCGCGAGGAGGAAGGCTGCCTCTCGATTCCCGGCTTCCGCGGTTATGTCATCCGCCCCCAGTTCGTCACCGTGAAAGCCCAGAACGTCAAAGGCGAGCCTTTTGAAATCCGCGGGGAAAACATGCTCGCCCGCGCCTTCTGCCATGAAATCGACCACCTCAATGGCATCCTCTTTTTGCAGCATCTCGGCATGCTCAAGCGCGACCTCATCAAGCGCAAAATCAAGAAGCTCAGGAAACAAGGCGAGTGGTAAGTGCCGCCACTGCGAATCGGTTTCTGTGGCACGCCGCAATTCGCTGTTCCCACGCTGCAGCATCTCCTCACAAAATCTGATTTCGAAGTCCTTGCCGTCATCACTCAGCCCGATCGCCCGCGCGGTCGCGGTCACGAAGTCTCTTTCTCTCCCGTGAAGCAAGTGGCGCTCGCCGCGCACCTTCCAGTGTATCAGCCGGAAAAAATTCGTGCCCCGGAAATGGAGGAGCTCCTAAAGAATCTTTTTCTCGATTTCGTGGTCATCATCGCCTACGGCCAGATCATCCCCGCGCGACTTCTCTCGATTCCCAAGCACGGCTGGATTAATCTGCACGCTTCGTTGCTTCCAAAATACCGCGGGGCCGCCCCCATCAACTGGGCCATCGCCAGCGGTGAAACGCGAACCGGCCTAACTACGATGCGCATCGACGCGGGCATGGACACCGGCGACATTCTCCTCCAGCATGAACTCGGCATCGGCCCGAAGGAAACCGCGCCCGAACTAGCCGCGCGGATGTCCGAAGCGGGCGCTCCTCTTATCGAAGAGACTTTGCGCGGCCTCGCCGCCGGAACGATCATTCCCCGCCCGCAAAACCACTCGGAGGCCACACTCGCCCCCATCCTCAAAAAAGAGGACGGCCGCATCGACTGGAACCGCCGCCCAGCACAAGAAATCTACAACCGCATGCGCGGCTTCACTCCCTGGCCCGGCGCGTACACCACCTTCCGCGGTCAGACCTGCCACCTCTGGGCCGAGCCCGTGTCCGACGAAGTGGTCAGCAGTCTTTCGTTTGGCGGAGGCGGCTCTGCGGCAAGAACACATGCGCGGGGAGCTCTGCTTCCTGAAAAGGATGGTCTGTTTGTCATCTGCGGGAGAACAACGATTCTGCGCATTCAAACCGTCAAACTCGAAGGCCGCAAGCAAGTCAGCGCCTCCGAATTTGCCATCGGCGCTCGGCTTAAATCAGGAGAACGCTTCGGCGGCACCTGATTTGCATGGGTGGTCTCAGCTCGATTTTTTAGGCGTGGGGTATGGTGTACGCTTTCGAAAAAAAAGGAGCACCGACTGCAAGAGCAGATGACTTTCAAGCTCAGACACAGGGCAACTTCCAATTCGCTTCTTCCGATTTGTCCCCCCAAATGCCTTACAATGATAGTGCGCTCAACGGCGCCCTAGCTCGATTGCACTGGATATCTGCACTTCTCCGCTAGGCATTCTTGGATTGACCGAAGTACCGGGAGTTCACTTTTCATGGCCGTCTCTGCTTTCTCAAGAAATCACGGAACAGCTCACTTTCGCGGAACCTCAATCTTGCGCCACATCCTACAAGCAGCGTCTTCCTGTTTGCTCGCTGCCCAACTCGCCTTTGCGCCCTTCGCCTTCGCCGGTGGCGATAAACCCGCCCCCGCTTCGCCGGCGACCCCTGCGAACGATCCCGTTTTGAAGGCCATGCAGAGCGAGCTCTCTCGCGCCGTCACGGAACTCGCAAAGGAGGAACAGCACCCCTACTACCTCAGCTACACCGTCTACGATCAGGATTTTGTTGTCCTGGTGGGCGCTTACGGCAGCCTGCTCAACAATACGGCCGCTCAGCGGCGCTTCGCCGATGTCACCATGCGTGTCGGCACTCCCGACCTGGATAACACGCACGGCCAAAGCCGGGGAAGCGGCGTTACTTCCGGGACTCTTCCCCTCGGTAACGATCCGGACGCCATCGCCCGCGTCTTGTGGGAACTGACGGATCGCGAGTACAAGCGCGCCGTTCCCGCTCTGCTCAACGTTCGAACCAACACCGCCGTGCGCGCCGAGGAAGAAGACAAATCCCCCGATTTCTCCCAAGAAAAGCCACAAACCCACCTGGGCGAATCCGCGGTGTCCGGGCCCTTCGAGCGTTCCGCGTGGGAAGGCGAAATCAAGCGCCTGTCCGCCGCCTTCCGCAAATACCCGGAAGTCTATTTCGCCAGCGTCGTGCTCCAGATCCAGAATTCGAAATCGCGCATGGTTTCCAATGAAGGCAGCGCCATCCTTTCGCCAAGTTCTTCCACGCGCCTCATCATGGAAGCGCAGACCCGCGCCGAAGATGGCATGGACTTGCTTCGCGTCGAAACCTTTCAGGCCCCCACGGCAAAGGGTTTGCCCAGCGAAGCGGAGCTTACCGCCAAGATCGAGAAAATGGCCGCGGACCTCAGCGCGCTGCGCAAAGCCCCGGTGGCGGAGCCGTATGACGGACCGGCGCTTCTGAGCGGCCGCGCCGCCGCCGTTTTTTTCCATGAAGTGCTCGGCCACCGCCTCGAAGGCCACCGCCAGCGCGACGAAGAGGAAGGACAAACTTTCACCAAGAAGATCGGCCAGGAAGTCTTGCCGAAATTTCTAAGCGTGGTTGACGATCCCACCATCCACGAAATCGCCGGAGTGAAGCTCGCCGGCACGTACGAGTACGACAACGAAGGTTCACCCGCGCAGCATGTCGACGTCATCAAAGAGGGCGTGCTGAAGAATTTTCTAATGTCGCGTATGCCCATCAAGAACTTCAGCCAGTCCAACGGCCACGGGCGCAATCAGCCCGGCCTGATGCCCACGGGGCGCCAGGGAAATTTGATCGTCACCTCCACACAAACCGTGCCCGAGGCGCAGATGCGCCAGAAACTGATCGACGAAGCGAAAAAACAAGGCAAGCCCTATGGATTGTATTTTGACGATATCCAGGGTGGATTCACGATTACCACGCGCCAATTGCCTCAGGCATTCCAGGTGCTCCCCGTGATCGTGTACAAAGTGTATGCCGACGGGCGTCCCGATGAATTGGTGCGTGGCGTCGACATTGTCGGTACGCCGCTCGCCGCCCTGACCCGCATTCTTACCACCGGAGACCAGCCACACGTCTTTAACGGAGTTTGCGGTGCGGAAAGCGGGCAGGTTCCCGTGGCCGCCGTTGCGCCCTCAATGCTTTTCTCCGAAATGGAAGTGCAGAAGCGCGCGCATCAGCACGAGCGTCCGCCGCTCTTGCCGCCGCCGGGTTTCGAGGATACCGCGACTGCTTCCAAGGCGGGCTCGCAGGCCAGTCCGGAGGTGAAGCCGTGAAAGCCCTTCACCGAAACCTGGGATCTATTCTGGCGTCTTTGCTTGCTCTGAGTGGAGCGTCTCTGCGCGCGGCCTCCAACGATTCGAAAGCGGCGCCGGATGCGGCCATGGTCACCGCACATGCCGCTGCAAGAGGCGATGGCCTGCTCGAAGCGCTTCTCACCGAACTCGATCGCTCGAAAGCGCAACTGAAGATGGATCAGGTGCAGCCTCCCTATTTCATCGAGTACCGGGTGAACGAAGTCGAAGACTTCGGCGCGGAAGCTGCTTTCGGCGCGCTCCGCGAAAATCAGCACCTTCACTATCGAGTTCTTCGCGTGGTCGTTCGAATCGGTGATTACAAACAGGACAGCTTCTACGTGCGTGGACAGGGCGAAGCCACGATTCTTCCGCTGGACAACGATCCCATCGCTCTCCGCCGTCAGATCTGGCTTGCCACCGACGATGCCTACAAGGCGGCTGGGCAGGCGCTCGCGGAAAAACAAGCGGCGCTCAAACAATTCAGCGTCGATGCGAATCCCGTCGATGATTTTGCCAAAGCCCCGCAGTTGATTGCCGTCGAGCCCACCGTTTCCCTTCGAATCGACAATGCCGCGTGGGAAAAAACGCTCGAAGATGTCAGCGGTCTGTACAAGCAGTACCCGGAGGTGCAATCGGTGACCGCATCGGCGCGCTTCTCCGCGGTCAACGAATACTTGGTGAATTCGGAAGGTACGGTCACGCGCAGTGGCAAGACCACATACTTTGTGCAGCTGAGCGGATCCACGCAGGCCGCCGATGGCATGCGGTTGAGCCGCACCCCGGCTTACATGGTTGCGCGCCTGGAAGAATTGCCCGTGCGCGACGCGCTCATGGCCGACACGAAAAAAATGTTGGATACGATTGTCGCATTGCGGCAAGCGCCCATCGTTGAAGAAGAGTACCGCGGACCTGTTTTATTCGCCGCCGACGCTGCGAACGATATTGTGGCATCCCTGATCGGGCAAAACGTGGTGGGCCACAAGCCGCAACTCGGAAAACCAAACCGCACCACCGGAGCGTTTGCCACGAGCTACAAGGCACGCGTGCTGCCGAATTTTCTCTCCCTGGTGGATGATCCGACGATGAAAGATTTTCAGGGCAAGAGCGTCGTTGGCGGTTACGCGGTCGACAGCGAAGGTGTGAAAGCGCAAGCTGTGCATGTCATTGAAAATGGCATGCTCACGAATTACCTGGTCGGACGGCAGCCGCTTCGCGACTTCCCCGCTTCGAACGGGCACGGACGCGCCGCCGCGGGCTCGGGTCCCGGGCCGAGCCTCGGCGTGCTGCTGCTAAAAAGTTCCGAAGCGCAATCGCCTGAAGACTTGAAGAAGAAAGTCATGCAGATGGTAACGGACCAGGGCGGGCCGTACGGTTACCGCGTCGACACGCTCGGGCCGGGGAATTCGCCGCGACTGCTGTATCGTGTGTACGCGAAGGATGGCCACGAGGAACTGGTGCGCGGCGCGGTCTTCAGCGAACTGGATACGCGAGCGCTGCGCGCGAACGTGATCGCCGCAGGGAGCGATCCGCTGGTGAGCAACCGGCTTGGCGGTGTGCCAACCACGGTCATCAGCCCGTCGCTGCTTTTCGACGAGCTGGAAGTGAAGCGCGCGGACACGAGCAAGGACAAATTGCCGGATTATCCCCCTCCACCCATTCACAAGTGACTGGCGGCTTGTACCTTGTGAATGAGGACGCGGAGCTTGGCAGAAGCCCTCGGCCAGATTGTTTGTAAAATGTAATTTACGACGATTCCTCCCATGACGCTGCGCGAAAGACTGGAATGGCTGAGCCGGATGACGCTGCTGGTGTTTATCCTGGCGTCGGCGGCGTTTCTGAGCGCGATCACGGCCATGCGCGTCGCGATTCACGGGCGCGAAGTGACGAT
>QHYN01000198.1 GCA_003224145.1 Acidobacteriota bacterium | reverse complement strand
TCATGTTTCAGCTACTGGGAACGCCCGCGAAGGATAAGCGGCACGCCGTCTTTGAAGCGGGGCATATCCCACCGCACGATCAGATGATTAAGGAAATCCTCGATTGGCTCGACCGTTACCAGGGGCCTGTAAAATAACATCGGTTCATCCAGAGCGGCCCGTTCGACGAAAAGCTGCTGTGTATCAGGATTTCCTCTCTCTATGGAAAGATGCCGACCCCAACATTCCGATCTTGAAGCAGGCCAAAGCCGAATACGCGAGGCTCCAATAATCCCGAACCCTCTCAAAGAATAGTCACCGAAACCGCAGCGGCAAATTCCACAATCCAAACGCCATGGGGCTCAAGTTTGAAGCTGCTCCATGCGCTGACGATTTTCGTGGGTGCTTTTCTACTTTTGCACGAGAAAAAAGCGCGAACAAAGACCCGAAGATACCTATAATCTCAGCGCCATGCGCATCCATCCCCTGGACCTGGCGATTGTGATCGTCTATCTGCTCGGCGTCACCGCCCTGGGGATGCGCTTCCGGCGCGTGCAGCAGCGTGGCGCGTCGGGAGACAGCACGGCAGCGGGTCGCGAGTATTTCCTGGGCGGACGGACGGCGCCGTGGTGGGCGCTGGCGTTTTCGATTGTCGCCACGGAAACCTCCACGTTAACCATTATTGGGACGCCGGCGATTTCCTACGCCGGGAACCTTACGTTCATTCAATTGGTATTCGGATATTTAATCGGGCGCGTGCTGATTGTTCTGCTTCTCTTGCCCGGATATTTTCGCGGGGAATTTTTCACCGCGTATGCGCTCATCGAGAAACGCTTCGGCGAAAAGATGCGCGCCGTCGCGGCAAGCACGTTTCTCATCACGCGAGCGATTGCAGAAGGAGTGCGAGTATCGGCGATTGCCCTGGTGGTAAGTGTAGTGCTGGGCACATCGGAGCACCTGGCGGTCGTAATTGTAATCGCGCTAACGGTCTTGTACACCTTCGAAGGCGGCATGAAGGCGGTGATTTGGACCGACGTGGCGCAACTGCTGCTCTATATGACCGGCAGCGCAGTGACACTTTTCGTGCTGCTGCATCGAATTCCCGGCGGATGGAGCGAAGTGACCCAAGTAGCAGCCGCGGCAGGTCACAAACTCCAACTCCTCGATTTTTCCTGGAATCTCGCGAAGAAATATACCTTCTGGTCAGGTTTAATCGGGGGCGCATTTCTCACCATGGCGAGCCACGGGACGGACCAGACCATCGTGCAACGTCTGCTGGCGGCAAAAAGTGAACGCGACGGCCGCCGTGCGCTGCTGACCAGCGGCGGCATCGTTTTGTTTCAGTTCTCGGTGTTTCTGCTCATTGGCGTGCTGCTCTATGTGTTCGCGCAGCATTGGCCACTGCTGGCCACGGGCGAAAAAACGGACCGCATCCTGCCGCTCTTTCTCGTGCGGGAGATGCCGGTGGGACTGGCGGGTCTTCTGCTGGCGTCGATCGTGGCTGTGGCCATGTCCAACGCCAGTGGCTCGCTGAATTCGCTGGCGGCATCGAGCGTGCTTGATTTTGCCCGGTTACGCAGGCGAAGCACGGACGCGAGCCAATTCTTACGCCTATCACGCGGCATGACCCTGGCGTGGGGCCTTGTGCTGATGGCGTTTGGACTGGTGAAATGGGGTCCGCTGCTAGAAGCGGGATTGACCGTGGCCTCGCTTCCGTTTGGCAGCTTGCTCGGACTGTTTCTGCTAGGGACTCTCGATCGCGGAGCCAACGCGCGCGGGGCGCTGGCGGGGATGTTTGCGGGACTGGTAGCAATCTTGTGCGTATTTCGTTTCACGAATGTGGCGTTTACGTGGTATGTCCTGACTGGAGCGAGCGTAACGTTTGCGGTTGGATGGATTGCAAGTCGCGTCGGGCCGGAGAAAGAAAATGTCGCGGCATAATGCCGCCCTCACAGAGGCCACATGAGCGAAAAACGGTTGGAGCTGGTACAAGGACTCGGGCCAGCGGCGGCCATGGCCATGGTCGTCGGCCACATCATCGGCACGGGCGTGTTTCTGGTGCCCAGCTCGATGGCGCGCGCCACGGGCTTCGTGGGGCTGGTGTTCCTCGTTTGGATTGTGGGCGGAGCGCTTTCGCTTTTCGGCGCATTAACAGTAGCCGAACTCGGCGCCGCCATGCCCAAGGCCGGCGGACCGTACGTTTACTTGACGCGTGGTTTTGGGCCCGTGTGGGGATTCCTGTTCGGCTGGATGAACAACCTGGTCGGCAAGCCCGCATCCATCTCCACCATTGCCGCGGGTTTCCTGATCTTCGTGGGCTTCTTTGTTCCCGGCGTGCGCACGCCCATCTTCACGCTGCATTTGAATGTGCCGTTCACCGGACACAGCGCCGAATTCGTCTTCACCTGGGCGCAGCCGCTTGCGGCGGCCGCCATTGCCTTCATGAGTTTCATCAATTATCTCGGCGTGCGTCTGGCCGGCCGGTTGCAAGTCGTGCTCACCTGCATCAAGGTCGGCGCAATCCTCGCCGTCGTGGTTCTGGGCTTCTTATTTGCCGGAAAACGTGCACCGAGCGCCCAGCCGTTTCTGCCGCCCTCGTTGAACCTCGGCCTGCTCACGGGATTTCTGACGGCCATGGTCGGAGCGCTGTGGGCGTATGACGGATGGATTGATCTGACGTTCGCAGGCTCCGAAATCGTCGAGCCGCACAAGAACATTCCGCGGGCGGTCGTCGGCGGCACAATCACCGTGGGCGTGATTTACCTGCTGGCGAATATCGTGTACTTCCGCGTACTGCCCATCGAAGCTGTCGCCACCGCACAAAACGTCGCTTCGGAAACCGTCCGCGTCTTTGCGGGAGCGAAAGCAGCGGCGTGGATCACCGCGGCGATGGTCGTGTCCGCGTTCACCACGCTCAATTCTTCGGTTCTCACCGGGTCGCGCGTGCCGTTTGCCATGGCGCGCGACGGCCTGTTCTTCCGCGTGGCCGACGGCATTCACCCGCGCTTCCGCACGCCTTCCGGCGCCATCGTTTTTCAGGCAGTGATTTCCTGTCTCATGGTCCTGACCGGCCAGTTCGAGGATCTTTTCTCGCTGTTCATTTTCGCGCAGTGGATTTTTTACGCGCTCACCGTGGCTTCGGTGTTCGGCTCGCGCCACAAGGAACCCGACCTGGCTCGGCCGTATCGGGCCTGGGGATACCCGGTCGTGCCGGGGATTTTCGTGGCGGGTGGGCTGGCGCTCACAGTGAATTTGTGGATGCAGAAGCCGGTGCGGTCGTCCATCGGCTTGCTGCTGATTCTCGCGGGACTTCCCTTCTATCGCCGCTGGAAGGGGTCGATTTCAGTGACTCTCGCTTCGCCGGGAATCTAACCGCCTCGAGAGAAGAAATTGTGCCGCTAATCCGCCTGCCAGAAGGGCAACCCCGGGAGCCAGCACCCAGCCGAGCAGAGCCATAACAAGGGAGATCGGCGCCGTGTTGTGGCTGATAAAGCGGTCGAAGATCAGGCTGACGGGAAATACGACCACAATCGATGCAAGAAATGGAAGAACGGGAAAAACAGTGGAAGTTAGCACCGCGCGTCGTGAGCCCCCAGCGCGGTGAGAAAGGAAAGCGCCCATTGCGCCGACGACCGGCAATGAAAGCAACCAAGGAATGAAAAACAATACCATGGGAAGCTGGCCCACCTTCATGAGAGCCCAGGGCTTGGGACCAAAAATCTGGTTCAGCGCAAGAAGACACGCCGAAAGCAAGAATGTCAAAAATCCGGGAAGCCAGAGTTGCCTGACGCGATCGTTCATGATGTTCTCCTTTGTCCTGGCGGTTTGAATCCTTCGCCGTAAATCCTGCCAATCGCCTGCCTGCGAGAGAGCGCGCTGAATCGCACTCGACTCGGGCAAGCCTTCTCTGAGCAGAGCTTCGTATGTTTCTTCCAGGTGAGCAGCCAGCTCGGTGTGAATTTCTTCCCTCTCGGTGGAATCCAGTGCGAGGCCCGAGAGTTGCTGCCGGACGAGTTTTTGCCAATCCGGCATAGTTCGCCTCGCTAACCGATCGCCATGTCTTGCGGCGATGACCGTCGGCCAAATAAAAAGTGCCCGAGTAATCCGCCCGCCAAAAGAGCTGCTCCCGGAATTAAGATCCAGCCAATCCCATCCCTCAGAACAGCGGTTGCCGCACCACTAAAGCCGACTTGGATCCCGATGATCCGTTCGATGACGAAGCCTATCGGAAACATTGAGAGAAACGCCGCGGTAAGCGCGGGCACAGGAAAGACGCTGGCAAGAAGCACGGTTGCCCGCGAACCGCCGGCGCGAGACGAAAGGCAGGCCGCGACTGCGCCAAAGACTATAAGGGACAGCAGCCAAGGCCCGTAGAAAAGGATTGTGCCTGGGCCGCTCCAGGAAACGCTGCGAGGCTGGAATCCAAGTCTCTGGAGTATCATCAGGAAAATCGTCGAAAGTGTCAGCGTCAGAAAACCGGGAATCCAAAGCTGATGCAAACGTTTCTGCATGATGTGTTGTCTCCTCTTTGCTGTGAAGATTTTCCGCTGCAAGTCCTGCCAGTCGGAAACTTGCTCGACGGCTCGGCGCGCCGCTTCCTTTTCAAGCATTCCTTGCTTGCAAAATCCTTCGTACGATTCTTCCAGGTGCTCGGCGAGCTCCGCGTACACTTCTTCTCTCTCGGCGGCAGCGAGTGCGAGGCCAGAGAGCCGCTGACTTACAAGTTTTTGCCAATCCACCATTCGCCACCTTCGTCAGTCGACCGCAGTGCGGCGCGAAGCTAGCCGCCGCGAAAGGAAAAACTGCACCGGCAACCCACCGGCGAGAAGGGCTGCTCCCGGAACTAGCACCCATTCGAAGAAGCTGCGGAGAAAACTTGCCATCCTGATTCTGTGTTCCACATGGGCGTCGACGATGAAACTCACCGGGAGAATCACAAACAGGCAGGCCGCGAGTGAAAGTACGGGGAAAATACTCGCGAGTAGAACTCTGCTCCCGGGTGAACCAGCGCGCTGCGACAGATAAGCTCCCAGGCCCCCAAAAAGCGGAAGTGACAGCAGCCAAGGCACGTAAAGAAGAATTGTGTCAGGACCGTTCCACGAGATGATGCGAGGTTGGTATCCATGTATCTGGAGCGTCATCAAGAAAATCGTCGAAAGCGTCAGCGTCAGAAATCCGGGAATCCAGAGTTGGTGCAACCGGTTTTGCATCGGGTCCTCCGTTTTCTTTGCGATTATGATTCTGCGTTGCAAATCGCGCCAATCCGCAACCTGCGCGAGCGTTCGATGAATGGCTTCCTGATCA
>QHYN01000197.1 GCA_003224145.1 Acidobacteriota bacterium | reverse complement strand
AGGACACCAGAGCTAAAGAGACCTGCGAAGCTCCCAAGCAGGATAGAATGCTGTTTCGTTCGAAGGGGACTCTGCAGATGACTGCTCGTAAAGACAATTCCATTCGAATCGGCGTGGATCTGGGCGGCACAAAAATTGAGTTCGTGGCGCTGCAACGAGACGGCACGGAATTGCACCGGCATCGCGTCGCCACGCCGCGATTCGATTATGACGCAACGGTGCGCGCTATCGCCGACGGAGTGAAGGACATCGAGAAAAAACTTGGCAAGAGTGCCAGCGTGGGCGTGGGAATTCCCGGCACGATTTCGACCAAGACCGGATTTGTCAAGAATGCGAATTCCACCTGGATGAACGGAAAACCTTTCGACAAAGATTTGAGCCGTGGGCTCGAGCGCGAAGTACGATGCTCTAACGACGCAAACTGCCTGGCGGCTTCCGAAGCGACCGACGGCGCCGGCGCGGGAAAGCATATGGTGTTCGCGGTAATACTGGGAACGGGTTGCGGCGGCGGAATCGCAGTCGACGGCCGCGTGCACAGCGGTTCAAACGGGGTCGCGGGTGAATGGGGACACAACACGCTGCCGTGGATGCGCCCAGAGGAATTTCCGGGGCCGTCTTGCTATTGCGGGAAAAATGGCTGCGTCGAAACATGGATCTCCGGAACCGGACTGGAAAAGGATTACGAACGGGCGACAAAACAGTCTCTCCGAGGGCCCGAAATCATTGCGCGCAGTGGCGCGGGTGAAGCCGCCGCGCTCGCGGCACTAGACCGATTCGAAGATCGGCTGACGCGCGCGCTGGCGGGGGTCATCAATTTGCTCGATCCGGATGTGATTGTGATGGGCGGAGGCGCTTCGCAAATTCCGCGGCTCTATAAGAACGTTCCCGCGCGGCTGAAGGAACATGTCTTTGGCAAAGAGGCGGACACGCCGGTGTTGGCGGCAAAGCATGGGGATGCGAGCGGCGTGCGCGGAGCGGCGTGGCTCTGGCCGCTGGGGTAGACTCGCATGCCGGAGCGAAGCGTTAGCTGTTCCTCTTGAAGGAATAGAGCCATGGCGGAAACGCAAACAGGAAAAGCACAAGCGGTCGTTCGAAATATTTCGGACACGGCGCGATGGGCGGCGTATTTTCGCGCGCAAGAAAGCGCGCGGCCAGACGCGCTGTTTCGCGATCCGTACGCCGAGCGCCTGGCCGGGCAGCAAGGCGTAGACATCGCCCACACACTCCCGGAAGGCAACAAACACGCGTGGGCATGGGTCACGCGGACGTATTTGTTCGATCAGCTCATCACCCAGGAGCTGGAGCACGGGGTGGACTTGGTTTTGAATCTCGCAGCCGGATTGGACGCGCGCCCGTACCGCATGAAACTACCGGCGTCGCTGCAATGGATCGAAGTCGATCTGCCGGAAATCCTTACGTACAAGGAAGGAATTCTGGCGAACGAAAAATCGACGTGCGCGCTGGAGCGCGTCCGGCTGGATTTGGCGGATGGCGACGCGCGGCGCGCGCTGGTCGCAAAACTTGACCAGCGCGCGAAGAAAATTCTTGTTCTCACGGAAGGGTTGTTGATTTATCTGAGCGCGGAGGAAGCAGCGGCGCTAGCGAGAGATCTGGCGAGCGCCGCCAATTTTCAGCGGTGGATTATCGATTTGGCGTCGCCAGGACTCCTGCGGATGATGCAGCGCACCACGGGAAAACATCTTAGCGAGGTGGGCGCTCCCTTCAAGTTTGCTCCCGCGGAAGGCCCGGCTTTCTTTTCCGCGCAGGGATGGGAGCAGATGGAAGTGAAGGGAATCCTGAAAACCGCGACGCAATTTAAGCGGCCTCCGTTTTTCCTGCGATTGTTCGGGCACCTTCCGGAAAAGAAAGGGCCGGCGGGAAATCGGCCGTGGTCCGGTGTCTGCCTGCTCAAGAGACGAGGCAATGGTCTGAAGAAGTGAGGAATTGCTGGCTGGCGCGTGAAGGATTCCCGTGCGTAGTCGGAAACGCTCGAAATCCATCAAAAATTGCTGTTCTGAAGCAAAAAAAAACCGCCGCGGCCGAAACCATGGACTGATCAGAAAAAACGAACGGCGGCAAACTTTGCAACGGGGCATCGACTCGTTATGGAAATTCTCATTCCCCCACAGGGAAGTCGACGTAGCTGTCGCTAAACCACTTGATCTGCAACGGCTCTTTCGCATCCGCGATGGTTTCGTCGCTGACGTCTTTGCCCGTTCCGTAGTTGATCTGCCTCCCCTTTTCCTTAATGACGCTGAGCACCATGACCACCCGGCTGCCAGTCTGGAGCTGGCGGCTCATCAGGCGTATGCTCTCGAAATTCAGCCGCTGACGCTTGCCCGGCGTCAATAAGTGCCGGTTGCTGAGGTCCCCGATATAGCTGGCACGCACCCACTCGCCTTTGGAGGTCTGCTCGTAGAGATCAATCTCGAAATCGAAGTCCTTTTTGTTGCAGACAAAATCGAGGCGCCCGGAGAAGAGACCGCTTAGCTCCGTGGGCTTTGACAGTGGATCGCTGATGAACTCGAGGCCGTTCCAGGTGTCCACGGCCTTGTCGAGGACGCCGCCGCCCGGTGCAGCGCGATCGACGTCCTTGCGGTCGGCAAGATCGACTTTCAAATCGATAGAGGCGTCAGCGGAAGGATTCGACTCGCTCAACCGGTAGCCATTGCCGGAGTGCTGTGAGCTGAGGTGAAATCGCAGCATGTGGTCGGCCATCGCAGCAAGTGTGGGCGCGTGCTTCCACACGTTCGCGCCGGTGACCTGATAGTTCACCTTGTCCTTCAGAATGGCGGGCTTGGGAGTGCCCTTGAAGATGGAGTCGAACCACTCGTAGCGAAGGTCAACTAAGTCGATTTTCGCGACGGGGTCCAGGTCCAGTCCCCCCAGGGAATCGTAGATATTGCCAAGCAAGCCGACCACGCCGAATTGCGCGCCGATGTGGTGGTAGGGACCAATCAAAAGATAATCTTCGGCCTTCGGATCATATTTATGGTGCTGGCTGAAGTAGTAGAGGGCGGCGCCCGGTCCACCGTAGTAGTAGCCGGCGGTAATCAGCACGGGAATGTTGATGCGTGCGAACTCCTTCTGGTATGGGATCATGCTCTGCCAGTAGGCGTCGTAGCCGGGATGGGCGATCCATTCATCGAAAATGGGATTCGGCGTTCCATCGATTTTGTCCAGGTCACGATACGCGCGCCCGCTCACGTACCAGTCATGATTCAGACGGCGCCAGCGGGTACGGTCGCTGTACGTCGTGTCATCGGAACCTTTTGCATTCGTGGTATAGAAGGGCCAGGGGTAGATGAAATTCCAGAACACGTTGCCTTCCATGGGCACGTCGGCGCCGGGGGCCGCAGGTGCGCCCATCATCAGCGCCTTTAACCCCTTCGGCATCCGCTTTGCCGTGGCCCATTGGGTGAATCCTTCGTAGCTGCCGCCGAACATGCCTACACGGCCGTCGCTCCATGGTTGTGCGGCAATCCAATCGATCAAATCAGACGCGTCGGAGCCGTCGTGCAAATACGGAACCGGCTTGTCGGGACTGCAGGCCTTGCCTCGCGTAAAACCTACGACGCCGGCATATCCGTTGGAGGCCGTCTGGCGAGCGCTGTTCATGTTGTCGTTGGGGTCCACGTAGATCGTGAAATTGAGCAGGGCCGGAAGGCGTGCGGACGCTCCGCGGGGCCGCATGAGCAGCGCGCAGATGGTTGCGCCGTCGGGAGTTTTCACGGAAATGTCTTTCTCGGTGATATAGCGCCGACGGTCGTCTTCAGCGACCAGGACTGGGTTCAGCGGCGCGAAAGCGCGGTAGGCTTCCGCAACTTGATAGTCGGAGGCCAGCTTTAGAGCGTCCGCGAGCGAGATGGAGGCTTTGCCTTTTTGTTTCTGCAGGTCACTTTGCAAGTCCTGCTGCGCATCGGAAGCATCAATCATGGTGAGCGCGCGGATTACCAGAACAGAGGTGCGGTCGTCGAGCTTCCCGAAAACATCCTGGAACGATTGCGTGTAGGCATCGTTGAACGCCAGCTTCTGCGCATCCTGTTTGGCCTTGGCGCGAGCATAGATATCGTACTGAACGTTCACCCAGGCGCCGAGCGGGGGCTGGCTCGCGCGCAGCAGCTCGCGGAGCGACGCCGAGGAAGTGAGTGCGTCGGAGTACTGGCCCGCCTCTATCTGAAGGCGAAATAAATTGTCGAAGAATTTGACGCGATCACCGCCTTTATAAGCCGCCATGACCTGCTTGGCCAGCTCCGGCATGGCTTTGGAAAGGGCTGCGGCGTCGGTGACCGCAGCCTCAGGAAAACTAAATTCCTGTGCGGCCAAAGCAGGCGCGATCAAGAGGCATGTCACGGCAAAGGACAGCGATTGCTTCATGAGAATTTGTCCTTTCCTTATCTGCGTGACGAGCGCGCGAGACTGCGCCCTGGACACCCCGCGCCAACACACTAGACCCCGAATCCGCCAAAGATATTCCTGAGATTGGGAAATTGAAAGGATTCCGGAGAGATCAAGCAAGATCACCCGGCACAAGCTTAATGGCAGAAGACCAAGATTAGAAGCCTTACAAAACACGGCCTCGCGCTTCCGCAATGGAAAGAGCGAGGCCGTGTCGTGGGTCTTGTGGTGAAGGATTTAGCTTTGGCCGGCGGCGGCAGCCTTGGCCATTTTCGCGGTCCACTCTTCGGAGCGGCGCTTCATTTCGTCCGGCGCGACATCCTCGACATGCTGTGCGAGGCCCCATTGGTGGCCGAAGGGATCGGTAAGTTTGCCGTAGCGATCGCCCCAAAACTGATTCGCGAGAGGCATGTCCACGCGAGCGCCAGCGGCAACCGCACGGTTGAAGGTGGCGTCAACGTTCTCGAGATAGACGAAGAGCGCGCTCGGATTCATGGCGCCCGGCGTTGGCGCACACGACATGCCGGGAAACTCGTCACTGACGAAAATGACGGAGTCGCCGATTCTCAGTTCGGCGTGCCCAATTTTGTCGCCGGGACCGGGCATACGCATGATTTCCTTGGCGCCCAAGATGGATTTGTAAAAATCGATCGCCCCGGCTGCGTTCTTGCAAGTCAGCGCAGGCGTAATCGTGTGATACCCCTCAGGGATTGCTCGGACAGGATTCGACATGGTTGCCTCCTAGTGACTTTGGACGTGTGCGCACGAGAAACGGGAGGGACGATCTGCGCGCGTGCACGTAGGGGCGTTGATACCCCAAGAGATGGTTGGTGTCAACTGGCTACGCTCGGTTAGTACTGTAATGTTGGTCGCCTGGGAGGTTTCGCTCTACTCGATGCGCTT
>QHYN01000196.1 GCA_003224145.1 Acidobacteriota bacterium | reverse complement strand
GCCCCCTAATTGGCCATATTTCGCAAGAGCGCTATCCACAGCGGCTACGTCCTTCGCGGCGGCCCCAGCGCTCATCTCAGAGAGGACCGAATAGTCGAGGGCCTCCTGCTTATAAAGGTCGATTGCCGCGTAATAGGCGCCGTGAAGGAAACCCAGGAGAACAAGCGCCAGTCCGCCTGCAAGAAGAATGCGTCCCGCGACACTTCGATCCCCCCGTACGCCGTCCCGCACCGGAGCGCGATCCGCCGCCTGCTGGGTGCGTTTCGCGATGCCTAGCAGGTACGCAAGCGTGGCCACGATCACCAGCACTCCGCCGAAATCCGCAAAAATGCTGGCCCAGCCGATGGCTTCAAGCGGGCTGTAGGCCAAGCCGACGTAGTGAATCAAAAACACGCTTAGGGGGAGCAGCCACGCGCCGAAAAGAAAAATCCAGGCGAGCTTCTTTTTTGCGCTGTCGCTAAACCCGACCCAGGGTTGAAGGATCGCGAGCAGTAAGGCCAAATAACCAAACGCAATCATATGAACGTGAGTGTCCACTTTGGTGCCACGGTTTTCGAGGAAATTTCCGACGAACTGAAAGCTCGCAACAACGGTCTTCGCATCTCCCGCCGCGGCCGCATGCGCGGCGGCCGACAAGCTTGCACCTACCTTCGCCGCATTCTGATGCAGAACGAAAACCGCAAAAATGTCGCCAACCAGCATCCCTACGAGGATGAGGCCGATGCCACCAAGAGCGAGTAGCCGCCGTGCACCCAGAGGCTCAAATGCGTTACCGCCGGCCTGCACAGATGCCTCCAATGCACTTGTGACTTTCGATGAGCGCCAAGTCGATCAGACCCAGCCCCGTCGAAATGTTTATGTCCAAATACAGCACTAACTCCAAATTAGGAAGCCTTTCCTCGGAACGCAGGGATTACGCGTTCCGCAAAGATTTGCTGCGTCTTGATCGATTTCCAGTGTTCCAGCCCGCCGAAATTCGAAACGATGGCCAGCTCGCCAATTCCGCCCTTGTCCTGCAAGTTCCCCACCTGGCGAATCACTTTTTCGGGTGTGCCGATAAAGCCGATTTCCTGCTCCACGATCTCTTCGTAGGTCAGCTTCGTCAAAGATTCCAGCGCCCCGCTCGCATAGAAGCCATAGCCCTTGGCGCGCAGCTCGGCTTTAACCGTTTCGCTTTGCAACGAGTCCACTGGCGAGGCGTTGTAGGCGAGAAAATTGTGAAGGGCGCCCTCTACTTCTTTTCGGATTTGCTTCTCGTCGTCATCTAGATAAACGGGCCGGATGTATACGATGTTCGGCTTGTTCCCATGCTCCGCACAAGCCTGCTTGTAAATGGCGAGGGGTTTCTCCAAGACGCCCCAGGGAAGCAATGGCGGCACAAAGATGCCCCACCCGCGCTTCCCCGCCATATCGTAGGTGATATCGCTTGTTCCGCCCGTGTACAGCGGCGGATGCGGCTTTTGCACGGGCCTGGGAACCACGGTCAGGTCTTTCACTTTGTAGAACTGGCCGTCGTACGAAAATCTATCCTTCGTCCAACTGCCCACAAGAATGTTAATCGCTTCGTCATAACGCGGCCGGCTCTCCTCGAGTGGAACATTGGAGGGGTCGAACAGCCAGGCATGCCCGCGTCCCAAGCCGCATTCCAGCCGCCCTCTTGTCAGGATATCGGCTTCTGCAATCTGTCCCGCCAGTCGCATGGGGTTTTCCAGGGGCAGCGTAAAGAGGGCGACGCGGAACCGGATTCGTTCGGTCCGCTGGGCGGCCGCAGTAAAGAGCGCAAGCGGATTCGCGGAAATAGAAAATTTTTGAAAGAAATGATGATCAATTACGGAGTAGACATCGAAACCCACCTGGTCCGCGTGCTCGATCTGACGCAGAATCTCCCAGGTCATGGCCGCATGGGATTTCCCTGGCGGCGTCTGCATCTCCGCGTAAATACCGAATCGCATGTTCGGATCTGGCTCCTTGGTTTCGTTCGGTCACACGGAACGATTCATTTCCGCCCTGGCACCCTCGATCAGACAAACATTCGTTACAGAATAGCCTGTCCGGCACCACAAACTACGCCGGCCGGGCTGCTCAAGCAAAACTCAGCCCCTCGAGTGCGCTAGAAGTCGAGCTTCGCGGCCAATGGAATCGGCCGCGGACTGAAGGCGATTCGCGCCACCTGCTACTCGTGCACAGCTACCAGCTATACCGCAGTGCCAATTGAATCTGCCGCGGATTGAACACGGCGCGTGGCGTACCGTAATTCGGGTTCGGCGAGCCTTCGGTAAAGAACGGTCCAGAGCCGCAGGCCGCGGGCACCGGCGTCACGTTGCAAAAATCCGCCGAGCCGTACACGGTGTTGAAGTATTTGATGTTGACGTGGTTCGCGAGGTTGAAAGCTTCAGCGATCACCTGGAGCGACTGGTGCTCGCGGAAATGCAACGTGCGCGAGCCGCGCAGATCAAAAGTGTAGATGTTTCTCGCGCGAAATGTATCGCGGCCCTCGATCCCCACGCGGTCGTTATTCCCGAAGATGTCGCCGTTGGCATCGAAGCCCGCAAACTTGGTGAAGAACTCCGGGGACTGCAGCGTGATGATGGTGCTGAGCTGAAAATCTCGCAACCACATGCTCCCCGTCGTGGGCGACGCGAGCGTACCGTTAGCCACAAAGCGGTGGCGGATGTCATCTGCGGAATTGGCCTTCTCCGCGCCGAAATTCCCGCTGTCCTGCGGGATGAGCACGAAGCTGGGGTTTGGCCCGTCGTCAATGGAGTGCGCATAGGTATAGCTGATCTGCGCGCTGAAGTTTTGGCTAAACCTCTTGTTGAAATTGATCAGCAGCCCATTCCAATTGGAATTCCAGCGCGATGTAGCCTCGAAATACACTGCGTAGTTTTCCGGACAGGTGATCCCGTTCAACTCGCAGGCCGTACCCGGGATACCGTCAAAAAAGGGATTAGAGTAAGTCGAGCCGCAGGTCGGGTCAGGGGCAAGATTGGGCATCGCGAAGTATACGTTCTTGCATCCTGTGCTGCCGGAAGAGCTGTGTACAAACACCTGTCCCTGGGGGTTGGGCTGATTGATGTTGTAGAAGCTGCCCAGGTGCACGCCCTTGACGCGCAGATAACTGACGCTGACCGTGGTGTCCTTGAGCGGGTTGAATTCGATTGCGAGACTGGATTGTACGCCGTAAGGGTTCTTATGGTTCTTGTCGAAGCGCACGATGGTGGACGGCCCAAAAAAGCCGCAGCTGGCGAGAAAACCCGACGGGCAGAACCCTGCCGGCGCTCCGTCAGGATATTGCCCGTTCTGCAAGAGATCGTTTAGCGCCATATTCATGATGCCAGGTCCGCTCGCAAACGCAAACAGTTTCGTCGTGCTGTTCAGATTGTCCAACTCCGGATGCCCCGGAAAGTTAGTTTCGCCCCCGCACGACGGGATCTGACAGGCCAGCAGCGGAGAGGGGATGATCCCATGAAATAAGCCTGACCCTGCGCGGACTACGAAGTGCCACGGGCCGCCTACGTTATAGGCCACTCCCAGACGCGGATCAAAATTCTTGTACTGGTTGTTCAGCGCATTCGCCGGCCAGGTCTCAAAGTCCCAGCGCACGCCATAATTCACTGTTAGATTATTCGACGCGCGCCATTTATCCTGAATAAATAGCCCGTTGTAGGTATGGTTCATCGTCCCTTTGGCTTGATTTCGGATGTTTGAGGGAATCGCCCCGCCCTTGTAGACCTGAGCGAAATTGGCCAGCGTCGGCTCCGCGAAGTCTGGGGCTTGGAAGCGCTCGAAAAAGATCACGAACGGGTGGGGACAGGCTGGCGCGGTGGCGCACCCGCTCACCTGTCCATCCGTCCCCAGGAAGGCTCCCAGTCCGCCGAAATCTGCCTCGAACGGATAAAAGAGCGGAAATGACTCCGTGGTCACCACGTAGTTCGTATCACCCCCGAAACTGATGGTGTTCTTCGCCAAGTTGATGGTGACGTTGTCTGCGACCTCGCTTCGCTTCTCGATGTAGAAGTCCGGGTTGCCGCGATTCACTCCCACGGTGAACGTGTTGGCCACTTCCAGGTGCGGTTGCGTTGTCGCCGTCTTGAAGTCGAAATTGCGGCGGGCGAACTGCCCGCGCAGCTCGTTCACCACGTTCGACGAAAAGATAGAGGTCAGGCTGCCGGCCAGCGACTGGTCGTTGATGCGGTTATTTTTGAACGCCGATGGCAGGTCGAACCCGTCATTCAACGGAGACTGATTCAGCAGCGTGGCGTGGTTGATGAAATAGCGCACCATCAGCAACTGGTGATCCGAAAAGTGGTGATCGAGCCGGGCTAGGCCGTTGTCGTAGTCGCCCGTACGCAGCGCGTTCAGTCCCGCCGGCTCCGCAGGCAGGCCGAACACGGTGGTCTTCACGTTGTTGATGGCGGCAATGTTGGCCAGAACCACGGAATTATAGAAAGGTGACTCTCCCCGGCGCTGCCCCTCATAGTTGCCGAAGATGAAGGTCTTGTCTTTCTTCACCGGCCCGCCGATGGCCCCGCCAAACTGGTTCTGCCGGAGAGTATTCAGGCCAGGCGCAGCCAGGATGCTCTTTGCGTCCAGCTCGTTGTTGCGGAAGTATTCGTAGAGCGTGCCGTGCCAGTCATTGGTGCCGCTGCGTGTGATGATATTCACAATGCCGCCCACGGCCCGGCCCATCTCAGCGCTGTAATCCGTATTGATCACGCGAAATTCCTGCACCGAGTCCTGCGGGGGTGTTCCTCGCTGGATGCCCGAAGCTGTGGAAACGTCATCGGCGCCGTCCACGGCGATGAAATTGAAGTGGATGTTCTGGCCAGCAAAGGAGAGTTTCGTCACCGGTTCGACGATCACATCGGTGCTGCCCGAGGTCGTATCCCCGACTTGAACCGCAGGTGAGAGCAGCGCGAAATTAATGAATTCGCGGCCGTTCACGGGCAGGTTTTCAATCTGGCGCTCCTGGATGACCGTGCTCACCTGTGTGCGCGTCGACTCCATCAATTCCGAGGTCGCCTCCACTTCGACTTTTTCCGCGACACTGCCGGGGGTTAAAGTGAAATCCAGATCGGCGCTTTGACCAACTTGAAGAGAGATGGCTTTCGTTTGCTTGCCAAATCCGGTGAACACCGCCGAGACGGTATAGTCACCCGCGGGCAGCGCAGGGATCGTGTACTCGCCTGCGTCCGACGCCTGCACCGAGCGGGAAAAGCCCGTGGAGCTGTTTGTGACCGTTACTGTAGCCTTGCCAATCGTTCCGCCGGATGTATCAACCACTTTGCCGGAAAGCGTCGCGTTGACGGCTTGTCCGTGAACCAACGCCGGGTTCCCTAGAATCAGGCTAACGAGCAAAACGAAAATCGAAAC
>QHYN01000057.1 GCA_003224145.1 Acidobacteriota bacterium | reverse complement strand
GAAGGCGGCGCGCCAGGAAACTCGATCTGCTGGCGATCGCGCAGGATGAGCTTCACTCCTGCGTCGTGGACCGCGCGTTGAACGAAATCGGGAGATGCGGCGGAATCCATGGGAACAACGACCGCGCCGCGCAGCAAAATCCCCCAGAAGCCAGCCACCCACTCGGCTGAATTGGGGCCCCAAAGCAGAACGCGATCACCGGAGCCAACTCCGTGTTTAGCAAGCTGATGACTCCAGAATTGGGCATAGCCGCGCAGCTCCCTATACGTCAGCTTTTCCCTGCGGTAGCCGCGCCTTTGCACGACAGCGACGTCTCCGCCGAAACGAGAGAAGTCGTCGAAGAGACTCAGCAGATTCTTTCGAGGCATAAGCGCTGTCGTTTCTTTGCCTTGGGTCTGTGTCGATTCTACCCCTGAAGGTCGGGCAACGACGCGCAGTGGTGTTAGGCACTTCTCTTCAACAAGCGGGGGCATGGAGCTGAGAAGTGCATTTCCTGTGCCAGGGCAGAGGATTGTGCAAGTAACGAAAAGGAACCGAGTCGGATTCGGAGGTTCTCAGGTACAATTAAGGCTTGTAGTATCAGCCAATGAGACAAACTCTGGGGCTTGTGGTTTCGCCCGATTCCATTTGGAGTTAAGCAGGGAAGATGCCGGTACCAGTATCACAGATGTGGACGGTTGCAACGTACGTCCTCCAGCAAAAGATGCGGGGACGCAAGCGCTACCCGTTTGTGCTGATGCTTGAGCCGCTGTTTCGGTGCAATCTGGCCTGTGCGGGCTGCGGAAAGATTCAGTATCCCGCGCACATCCTGAAAACGGAATTGTCGCCCGAAGAGTGCTTGCGCGCCGTGGACGAGTGCGGCACTCCGATGGTTTCCATCCCCGGCGGCGAGCCCTTGATGCACTCCCAGATTGAGAAAATTGTCGAAGGGCTGGTGGCGCGCAAGAAGTACATCTATCTCTGCACCAACGCCCTGCTGCTCAAAGAAAAACTGCATCTGTTCAAGCCCA
Source organism: Acidobacteriota bacterium (assembly GCA_003224145.1). Taxonomy (GTDB): domain Bacteria; phylum Acidobacteriota; class Terriglobia; order Acidiferrales; family UBA7541; genus Acidiferrum. The sequence goes on along the minus strand of QHYN01000057.1, from coordinate 16,248 downwards.
GCAAGTACCTGACATTTTCGGTTCACGTGGATGGGCAGAAAGAACATCACGATTTCTCGGTGTGCCGCGAAGGCGGTTACGACTTGGCCCTCGAGGGGATCAAAGAAGCGCTGAAACGCGGCTTCCGGGTGACGACCAACACCACGTTGTTCGACGGCGCCGATCCCAAGAGCGTTCGCGCCTTCTTTGACGAAATGATGGACATCGGGGTGGAAGGCATGATGCTTTCCCCCGGCTACTCCTACGACAAAGCCCCGGATCAAAAGCACTTCCTGGGGCGAGCCCGCACGCGCCGGCTCTTCCGAGCGATTCTGGCGAACCGCAAAAAGAGCTGGAAATTCAACCAATCGCCGCTATTTCTCGAGTTCCTGATGGGCAAGCGGACTTATGCCTGCACGCCCTGGGGCATGCCCACCTACAACGTTTTCGGATGGCAGAAGCCCTGCTATCTGCTACAGGATGGCTATGCCGATACGTTTCAGGAACTGCTGGACTCGACCGAATGGGAGAATTACGGCACAGAGTCTGGCAATCCCAAGTGTGGAAACTGCATGGTACACAGCGGGTACGAAGCCAGCGCTGTGGATCATACGTTCAGCGGCCTGCGCGGCCTTTGGGCCACGATGAAAGCCAGCCTGTCCACAAGTTATGCGGACCGGGACGCACTGGAGATGTTGAACGAGCCGGTGAAGCCCGTGCATTCCTACAATCCCCTGGTCCAAATCGACACCGACAAGGGACAATTTGAGGAGACACACGCGTGAGCGGTCCGCGCCATGCTGACCGCCCCAGCCACACGGAGGGATCTCCCCTCGACCCCGATGCCCTCGAAGTTGCCCCGGGAACTCTGCATGAGAGCGTGCAAGGATGGGTGCCGCAACTGGCCAGCGAGGAAGAATTGCGAATCGCCCTCGAGAAAGCCTTCGATTATCGCGGCGATGTGACTCTCACTCTCAAAGACCATTCAAAAATCGAGGGCTATATCTTTGATCGCATCACCGGCCCTTCTCTTTCTACGAGTTACGTCCGAGTTTTGCCCCAGGATTCGAGCCAAAAGGTGAAGATCGCGTACGCCGATATAGCGGCACTTGCCTTTACAGGCAGGGATACCGCCGCTGGGAAAAGCTGGGAAGCCTGGGTACGTAAGTATTGGGAGAACAAGGCTTCGGGCCACGGAGTCGTTAACCTGGAGCCGGAATCCCTCGAATAAGACCGAAAAAGTCGGATTACCTCAACCTTGAACCTGCGTATCCTATCTAACCAATTTGTTTGTACAAGGTTAGAAGGTACGCCAAGGGAGCCCTCTTCTGTGGTTCTGCGTGGACAAAACCTCCATTTTATGGTAGTGTATCAATAGCGTTTGTTGCTCTTGTATTACCTTTTGACTCGTTCGAGGGGCTGCAAGGACAACCTTGTGGCCTTTTTTTGCGGGCTGGAGGCTGTCACGGCGCTTGGGAGGTGGGGCGTGAATCGCTTCGCGAGTACCAAGAAACGGACCAAGAGAGGCAAAGCAATTCTAATATCGAGGTAGTGTCAGTGAAGGAACAGGGAACAGTGAAGTGGTTCAATGCTTCGAAGGGCTACGGGTTCATCCAGCGTCAGACCGGTGAAGATGTTTTCGTGCATTTCTCCGCCATTCAGATGGACGGCTACAAGTCCCTGAATGAGGGTCAGTCGGTGGAGTTTGAAGTGAAGAAAGGCCCGAAGGGCCTTCAGGCTGAGAACGTTACAAGCCTCTAAGCCTGTGACTGGGGAGTCCCGGCGACCACCGGGGCTCCTCCTCCAAGAGATTCGAATCGAGATCTTAGAAGAAGAGTGGTCAAGGAGGACGTTGTGCAAGTAATGCAGGAAGGTCAGACCATCAAACATGGAGTGTATGGATTGGGGATCGTGACCGCTTCCGACGCTGAGCGTACCAGTGTGGATTTTGACGACCATGGCCCAAAGCTGTTCGTTACCAGTATCATGACGGCCGAACTCATCGGCGAAGCTCCCGCCACCCCGCCGAAGACCAAGCGCCGCCGCAAGGCCTCCACCGCCGCCAAAGCCGCTAAGGCAGCCAAGAAAGCCGCAGCCGCTGCTACCCGTTCGTGAGTTTTCTGTACCCCAGGCCACTCCGGCGCACGGGTGTGCTTTGCAGCCATCGTTCCCACAAAGTCCGGCAATTGTGATAGCTTGGAACGCGTGAAGCGTTTCGTCATCATTGTCGGCGTCATACTTCTTGTTTTGGGAATTGTGGGTCTCGTCCATCCCAGTTTTAGCTACCACAAGCAGGAAGAGGTTGCGAAGATCGGACCGATTAAAGCGACCGTCGATGAGGAGAAGACCGCCCAAGTGCCTGCTGCAGTTTCCATCGTGCTTCTGGTCTCAGGCATCGGGCTGGTGCTGCTCGGTCCGCGCATCAAGTAGTAGCTTTGCTGCTTGGTGTCATCCGCATTCATTCCGGTCCCGCCTTTTCCCGGCTTCTTCTTGCTTACCGCTTCGCTTCCTCCTGTCGCGATCTCATTGACATGCTCTCCGCACGAGAATAAACAAGAGTCAAGGTAGATCCATCCACTGGGGCGTTTTCGCAAGACGGAGAGAAGGAAGAAAATGACGTGTTTGAAATACGGTTTTGGGCTGAGTGTGTTTCTAGTGGGCCTGCTAGTCGCTTCGAAGTCCGTTCAGGGGCAAGCCGTGCCCGGCGTTACTGAAAGAGAAATTTTGATCGGGTCGTGCTCCGCGTTGGAAGGACCCTCGCATTTCCTCGGCACGGAAACCGTCACTGGTGCCAAAGCTTACCTGGACATGATCAACGACGCGGGCGGCGTTGACGGCCGCAAGCTCAGACTCATCTCCTACGATGACAGTTATGATCCCGCAAAAACCGAGGCCTGTTTCAATCGGCTAATGGAACAGAAAGTTTTCGCGCTCGCATTTTTCGTTGGAACTCCCACTGCCGTGAAGTATCTGCCGATGGCCGAGAATCAGCGGCAGACCGCCCAGGTGGGAGGGGCTATCGACACGGTCAAAGCCGCGAAACCGGAAGCGGTCGTGCTTGTCGGGCCTGCGAACACCGTTGCGCCCATCCTCAAGCAATCTCACGCCAAAGGTTGGAAGCCGCTCTTCCTGGCCGTGTCATTCGTCGGCACGGATGACTTAATCCAGGAAGCGGGCCCCGATGCGGAGGGCATTGTGGTCACCCAGGTGGTGCCACCCTACTACCTGACCGAGCACAAAACCGTCGCCCTCTATCGTCGCATGCTGGCGAAATACTATCCCTCGGCGCAGCCCAACTTCGTCAGCCTGGAAGGATTCGTCGACGCGATGACGCTCGTGGAAGGACTCAAGCGCGCGGGGAAGGAATTGACTCGCGAGGGATTAATTCGCGGCATTGAATCGATTCACGAGTTCGATACCGGTCTCGGCTCGCAACTCAAACTGGATTATTCCGCAAAGGACCACAAGGGTTTTGACCACGTGATTCCCACCGTGGTCCGTGGCGGCCGCGCCGTGCCCTTCACCGACTGGTCCACCGTCACATCGAAATAAGCTAATGGGTCAGTTTGCGATTACTCCGTTAATCTTGCTACAGGTTCAGCAGCTTCCGCTATGCTTGTGTCCGGCGAGTTGGAACAAAAAGCGCGCTGCGTCGGCAAAAGCCGCGTCTTCTGGGGAGTGTTCGTAGAGATTGGGACACCAACGAACAGCAATGTGATACCTACCGTCTTGCACCCCTTCCATTATCCATTCTGCTCCATCCAAACCCCGGTGCTGTGACTCGGTTGGCATCTCCCAAAAGTGTGCTCGATTCAAATTCTCTGAGAAATCCGACACTCGGTCCTCAGGTACCGTTGACAGTTCCTCGCTCTTCACTTGCTCACGCGACTCGTGGAGCAAGGTCATTTTCACTTTGCCACTACCATCCGGGAGGACAGTCAGGGTAACTGCCTTTGGCCCGGTAAATGCGCCCAAGTAGGTAAACCGGAAAGTCTTCTCATTCACAGAGGACGGAGGCCAGAGTGGCATTTCTCCCAACTGATACATGTCGCTAGAGTACCAAGCAACTTGGAAGTTGGCCGCACGACTTGTGAATGTGCCCGGCGGAAAATAGTTCACAAAAAGCGACGCATTCTTCGTTTCTACGACCCTCAAAGAAACTTCTGCCACTGGCTTTGTCGGCGAAGTCTCTGGAACGTTCGCTAACAACGCTCTAATCGCCTTGAACCGGTCAACGTCGCGGAGTTCGAAAGTCAATCCCCCGGCGATACCAGCCGCAACTTCCTGCTGCTCCTTCAGCGGCAAATGCGTCATTGCCGTCAAGAAACCTTCCTGGTCGGACAATAGAGCTTCGTCGTAGAAGTCGGTGAGGTAGGTGAATCGGAACAACGTCGGTAAGACTGATTTGTCCCCGCTTCTGTACACCTCAACGAGATTCCCCACGTCTTGGTTCAGGTGCTTACATTCACGGCTTGAGACCTCATTACGGCGTAGGCAGGCTTTTATTCTTTCGAGCGCCTTGTCTCGCTTTGTCGTAAGAGGCGTCTGGCCGTACGACAAGACAGCCGCCATGAAGGCTACTGCAACGACCAGAACCAAAGCACAAACGCTCGTTCTGAGTGACATCTGAAACTCAATCTAAGTCTTCGAGAGGCACGATAAGGATAGCACTATTCGCAACTACTGAGTGTTGGTGCCTGGTGAGTTCACTTCCCGGATACCTTGCTCCCGGAACCAACGTGAACGGTCGATATCACAACGAAACCGCTCTCGCGATGACTCTATCCGGATAAGCAACGGACACATCACCAGCAGGGTTCAGGCTGCTCTACCGGCGGGCAGATTCGGCCTGGTCGAAGGCGTGATAAGACGAGCGCACCAGCGGCCCGGACTCGACGTGCTTGAAGCCCATGGCTTCGCCGAGGATTTTGTATTCTGCGAACTCGTCAGGATGCACGTAGCGCACAATGGGCAAGTGTTCGCGCGTGGGCTGGAGATACTGGCCCAGCGTGAGGATGTCCGTACCTTGTGCCGCAAGCTCCTGCATCGTGGAAAGGACTTCTTCTTTTTCCTCGCCAAGCCCGAGCATCATGCCGGTTTTCGTCGGCACCTCGGGATGCGCTGCTTTCGAACGGCGCAATAGCTCCACGGATCTTTCGTACACCGCGCCTTTGCGCACCTGCCGGTAGAGCCGCGGAACGGTCTCGGTATTGTGGTTGAGAACATCCGGGCTTGCCTCGAGGACGATATGGAGCGCGTTCCAATCGCCCCGGAAATCCGGGATAAGCACTTCGATCTTGCAACCAGGCACGCGCCGCCGGATCTCCTCGATCGTGCGTGCAAAAATATGCGCGCCGCCGTCCGGCTGGTCATCGCGATTGACGCTGGTGACCACCGCGTAGCGCAAGCCCATCTTCGCCACGGCTTCCGCCACGCGAAATGGCTCCCCTTCATCCGGCGGGCCCACCGGCCTCCCCGATGGCACGGCACAGAATCCGCACGCCCGCGTGCAAATGTCCCCGAGAATCATGAACGTGGCCGCGCCATGCTCCCAGCACTCGCCCATGTTCGGGCAGCGCGCGCTCTCGCACACCGTGTGCAGGTCGAGAGTCCGCATCAAGCGCTTCAGGTCCTGATAGCGCTCTCCACCCAGAAACCTGACCCGCAACCAGTCCGGCCTCGGATGTGTGTCCGGCGGCGGCACCGGCATCGCTGGCAAATTAGGAATAATGTTGAACGGTGAAGCCATTTAGAGTGTGGCCAAAAGCCCATTTTACGCGCTTCCTCTGCACTGTTCAAACGCGATGTTCTGAAATACCACCGCAAATTGCCAACAGACGCCGGTGCTTCCAGCGATTTGCGCCGCGCGGCTCAGGATTGTCCAAGCTCCGTTATACAATTCAAGGGGAGGTGCCTGATGCTTCGACCGACCTTCCTTACCCTGAGCCTTTTGGTTTTCTCCCCGGCTGCTCTTGGCCAATCGACCTCGACGGACTCGCATACTTTACAAGCGTTGCTGGCCGAGGTCCGTCAACTGCGCCACGATTTGCAGACCGTTGCCGAGGCGGCGCAAAGGGCGCAGATTCTTATCTATCGCGTCCAGGCACAAGAAACTGTCGTTCGTCGCGTGCAGGAGCACGTTGACGATAGCCGCTCGAGGCTCGTTCAGATTCAGTTTGAAAAAAGAAGACACGCGGCGGAGTTGAAGCAGATGGAAGACCCGCAAAGTCGCCCTGAGACTCCGCAATCAGATCGGAAGCCACTCGAAGATGCCCTCGCTCAACTCAAAGCAAAGCTCGAGATGGAAGAGCGCGATGAACAAGAAACCCAAGCAAGGCTAACAGACGCGGAAGATCAGTTGCGCGTGGAACAGGCTAAACTCGACCAGCTACAGGATGACCTGGACCGGCTGGATAAAGCCCTGGAGAACTCCAGCCGCCAAGCCGGCAGCGCACAGCAATAGGTGACCTGCGCGAATGCTAACAAATACCTCGATGCGCTTTCGCCACATCGGCGGGACCGGAGGTCACTTGATCTTCGCGATCCGGCCCTGGGTTGGAAATTTATTGAATTGCAGAGCGTCGTGACCAGGCACGACGCGTTCCGCCGATCCTGCCAATTCGATCATCCGCGCTTGATTCTTGATGTTCGCGGCGTAATCGGCTTCCGAAAAAGTCGCGCTGGCCTTGTGCTCCGCCAGGTTGCGGTATAGATAGCAATTGTCCGAGGCCAGCACAAAAGGGGGATGGCCTTCGATCCGGAGGTACTGCGACGCGTAGGTATGCCGTGCGCCGGTGTACGCGCGAACCCCCGGGAGAATCTCCACACTGTCGCCATCCACGAGACGCAAACGTCCCTCGGCGTTCAGTCGCACCAATTGCTCGGCATCCTCGGGATCAATGCCGCCGTGCTGCCCGCCAGCCTGCCAGGCCTCTCCGGTGTAATACCGGAATTCTTCCTTCTGAATCCACACTGTGGCCCTGGAGAACAAGTCGATACCCCCCATGTGGTCCCAGTGCGCGTGGCTGATCACCACGTCGGTCACCTCATCGGGCTTTACGCCTGCAAGCTTCACCGCTTCGTCCGGCCGCAGGTAATCGGTCATCGGAAAATATTTGAACCACTTCTCGCGATGAAACCCGCTGTCGAAAAGTATATTGTGCCCTCCGCCGCGAATCAGCCAGATGACGAACACAGTATCCACTTTCTCGTCTTTGGGCGCGCCCATCACCAGATCCGCGACCGAATCTCCCGGCGAGTTGGCATAGCGTATCGCCTGGATGGAATACTCTGGTCCGGTGGCCGCGGGTAGCACCATGGCCAGAATGGCACCAAATAAAAACAGGAATTTTCTCATCGCGCAGCTCCCAGAGAGAGAGCTGCTATTTTAGTCCCGGAGGGTGCGCAATCTAAGTGAAAAACGGAGAGCTGCAAAGTGTCAGGAAAAGAAAATTTACAACGGGTGCCGCGAGGAGCGCACGAAATCACGCAGTACGGTCACGTTTGGCCCATAGGTGCCTACACGCCCCGCATCGACTGGCAGTTCAAGCCGCTCGGCCAAATCCAAATCCACGCCCGCGTCATCCAGCTCAGAAAGACTGAATCCCTGCGCGGGCAACACACGGTTCAGCCCCGTCGGATACACTGGCCGGGGCGGCCGGCGCCGCCGCCACGGGCGTCGCGCCACCTCGTAGAATTGCTGCCAATCGTGTTTGCTCCAGGTCGTCATGCTATTTGGTAATACGTTCCACCCAAATCGTTGGATGCACGGCCGGTTCAGAAGGTTCACCTGATTCCTTCCTTCCATCCCTTCCCGCCCAAAGCGGGTCCGCATCCCGAGCTATTCATATACTCCACAATGGTCTTGGCAAGGTACTTTCCTCGCCTATTGTTTCAAACACGTTACGGGGGCAATTGTTTCTGGGAATGATGTGCCAAAAACGGGCGGGGAGCCTCTTCCTCTCAGGGAGCGACAACGGCCTCCTGTCTGCGAAACTCAGCCTTGCACGTCTGGAAGCGCAGGGATACTACCACTCTCGCCTGACATAGCCAGAAGGCATCTGCCGCACGCCGGCCGAAGTAGCAAACTCCTCCCTCTCAGGTAAATGGACGGACGCGAAGCGCAGAAGTGAGACGAAATGAACCTTCGCCTGGCGCAGACCCGCTGCGCAGGATTTGCTGAAGGGGAGTGCAGCGCCCCGTCTGGATCGAGGCGCTCTTTTTTCAGACGGAAACTGCCTGCTTACCAGCGATTGCCGCGGTCACCGCGATCGCCTCCGCGCCCGCCACCGCCGCCATGGCCGCCACGCCCACCACCACCGCCTCCGCGCCCGCCGCCGTAACCACCCCGCCCGCCACCACCGCGCTCTGCCTGGGGACGCGCTTCATTCACCACCAGGTTTCGCCCGCCAAAATTCTGCCCGTTCAACGAATTGATCGCCCGGTCCGCATCCTCGTCGCTGTTGATCTCCACGAAGGCGAAACCGCGCGATTGGCCTGTAAAACGGTCACGAATCAGATTAACCCCCGAAGGCGTTACCCCCACCTGCGAAAACCACTCTTGAAGCTGTTCCTCCGTCGCCGAAAACGGAAGATTACCGATATAGAGCTTCTTCACCTCTCACTCCTTCTGCCCGGAACCTAAATTGCGTCGCGGAGCGCGCCGAAGACACAGCGATCGTTCACAGGGAGGCGAACCTGCGGAGCCGCCGCGGGAGCGAGACCGGCACTTCAGCGGTCCGTTGCATCGTCTCGGAAATTAACCGCTTTTGCAACTAAAATTGTCTGCGTGCCCGAACCCTCCCCGGTTTCCCCCTTGCCATACTCCTCCCACTAGGCCAATATTTCGTGCTAGCATCCGCCAGGTTTGCTCCCACCGAGGCCCTATGCGCGGCACCATGATGGATTTTCCTCTGACGCTCCCCACCATCCTGGAGCGCTCCGGGAGAATCTTTCCACGGGTCGAACTCGTTTCCCGCAAGCCGGATAAGTCCATCGTTCGCAGTTGTTACGGCACCTTCTACCGCCGCGCCCGCCGCCTCGCCGCTGCCATGACAAAACTGGGGTTGCAATCGGGCGACCGCGTCGCTTCCATGATGTGGAACCACATCGGCCACCTGGAGGCTTTCTTCGGAGTCCCTTGTGCCGGCGGAATCCTGCACACGCTGAACCTCCGCCTCCATCCCCAGGAAATCGCCGGCATCGCCAAGCACGCGGGCGATCGCTTTCTCCTCATCGACGACGTGCTGCTCCCGGTCTACGAAAAATTCCGCGAAGATGTCTCGTTCGAGCGTGTCATCGTCGTTCCCTACGGTTTTAACTCCGTACCCGAAGGCTTTCTGAGTTACGAAGAACTCCTCACCGGCGTTAGCGCCGAATTTCAGTATCCCGCCATCGACGAAAATGACGGTGCCTCCATGTGCTTTACTTCCGGCACCACGGGCTGCTCGAAAGGCGTCATCTATTCTCACCGCGCCCTCGTGCTCCATTCGTTCTGTTGCGGCCTCGTAGAAGTCTTTGGCATGAGCCAGTCCGATACCGTCCTGCCCGTCGCTCCCATGTTCCACGCCAACGCCTGGGGCATCCCCTTTGCTGCCACGATGCTCGGCGCGCGCCTCGTTCTCCCCGGCCCGCACGTCGATCCCGAAAGCATTTTGGAATTAATGGTCAGCGAGCGCGTGACTATCGCCTGCGGCGTTCCCACCGTCTGGATCGCCATCCTTGACGCTCTCGAGAAAAATCCTGGCCGCTGGAAATTCGACCCGCCCATCCGCGTCGTCTGCGGCGGCACCGCTCCGCCCGTCGAGCTTATTCGCCGGCTCGACCGCTTCGGCCTGCAAATCAAGCATCTCTGGGGCATGACCGAAACCACACCCATCGGCACTTCCGGGGGGCTCCGCGCCTACATGAGCGACTGGCCTGACCACAAAAAGTACGAAGTCCGCGCCAAGCAGGGCTGGCCTGCCCCCTTCGTCGAAATTCGCTTGATGCGGCCGGAAGGTCCCGGAACCGTCGAAGGGAAAAAGTCATGCGAGGTTCCCTGGGATGGCGTGACGACGGGCGAAATCGAAATCCGCGGCCCGTGGGTTGCCGCCAGCTACTACGAATCTCCCGACCAGGCGCATCGCTGGACCGCCGACGGCTGGTTCCGCACCGGCGACGTCGCCACCATGGACGAGGACGGCTACGTCAAAATTGTTGACCGCGCCAAGGATTTGGTGAAGTCCGGCGGCGAATGGATCAGTTCCGTGGATCTGGAAAACGCCTTGATGGGTCATCCCGCCGTCAAAGAAGCCTGCGTCGTCGGCATCCCTCATCCGAGGTGGCAAGAACGCCCGCTCGCTGCCGTCGTCTTGAAAGACGGCACGCAGGCATCGCCCGAAGAATTGCGCGCCTTTCTCGCCGAATCCTTCGCCCGCTGGCAGCTCCCCGATGCTTTCGTCTTCCTCGACGCCATTCCCCGCACCTCCGTTGGCAAATTCAAAAAGATCGCCCTCCGCGAACAATTCGCCAACTGGAACTGGGATTCCTAGCGCCGGACATTCGTGGAAGAAAAAATGAGCAAACTTCTTTTCCGGAACGATGTATGATGCGCGGGCATGGCCCTTACCTGGTAACCCAGTCATATCCGCACATGCACGCACGGTAAGGAGGACTTATGAAGTTACCCCGCCTCGTCGGACCCCTGTTTTGTTTGCTACTGTTATCTCCCATCGTCCGCGACCAGAGCGTGAGAGTCTCTGGTGATAACTCACGGCGGCTAAACCTGCCTGGAAGTTCGTACATTCGGAAGGAGGACTTATGAAGCCAATCAGAATTAAAACGATATGGCTTTTGCTCTGCTTGGTGTTCGCGCCCGCTGTGGCTCACGCGCAAGGAGTGGGCTCCTCAGGCGATATTCGAGGTGTGGTTACCGATCCCGCCGGCGCGGTGATTGCAAAAGCCACCATCGTTGCCGAGGATACGGAAAAGGGCATCCGCCGTACTTCCGTGACCGACGGCAACGGCCAGTACGAGTTTACCGGTCTCCCGCCGGGCACTTACCGCGTTACCGCAAAAATCTCAGGCTTCCAGACAGAGATTCTGAAAGACGTGACCGTCAGCGTAGGCCAGACCTTGCTCTTGGACATCGGCATGAAGATCTCCAGCGGCACCGAAGTGATTGAGGTAACCTCCGAACCTCCGGTGGTGGAACCCGAACGAAGCCATCAGGCAGATACCGTTAGCGAGCAATTCATTGCCGACCTGCCCATCGATCGTCGCGACTACCTTACCTACACACTGCTGATGCCCGGTGTGTCCGATTCCACGCGCCTTGCTTCCGATCAGGATTTTCGCGTCAAGCAAACTCCGCAGAGCGGCCTGTCTTTCTACGGAAGCAACGGCCGGGGCAACAGCGTGACGGTGGATGGCGGGGAGGCCAACGATGATGCGGGCGGGGTGCGTTTGACCCTCAGCCAGGAAGCCGTGCAGGAGTTTCAAATTAATCGCAGCAACTATTCCGCCGAATTGGGCGGGGCGAGCGGCGCGGCCATCAACATTGTCTCCAAATCGGGTACCAATCAGTTCCATGAAAGCCTCTATGGCTTTTTCCGTAATGACGCTATGGATGCCGCCGACCCCTTCGCCATCAGCCAGGCGCTAAAGCCGGGAGACCAGTTCAATCCCGGCGTGTCTGATCTTCAGGGCACGAACATCAAGAACTCTCTTAGCCGCCAGCAATATGGCGGCACCGCGGGTTTTCCTATAAAAAAAGACAAAACCTTCCTCTTCGCAGCATTCGAGGGCCTGCGCCAGGACGCACAAAATGCAGTTCCGATTCTCACCAACACCAACCTCTTTCGGCCCACAGGCGCGCAGCAGACGATCTTTCAGAACCTAACCAATGAAGGCCCTAACACGATGGTGCAGTGCTTTTCCAATTCGTCTCAGACTTTTCCGGCGCCAACCTGCGCTTTCCTGCTACAGAATATCTTGACGGTAAGTCAACTAACGGCTCCGGGGCGATCGGCAGGGCAGATTGCCTTGAACAACTTTCTGATTAACCAGCTCGAGAACAATGGAGGCGTATTTCCCTTCAACACTCACCGGTATCAGGCCTCTGTCCGTTTGGATCACCATTTGAGCGATCAAAATGAACTCTTCCTGCGCTACAACTACACCCATGATTTGGAAGAGTCTCCCGACGTGCAATCGCTCACGGGCTTCACACGCGGTAGCTCCATCCATGCCTATGACAACACCATACGGGCGGGCTGGTTTCACCTGTTCAGTCAGTCCACGCAGAATGCCCTGCAAGCGCAATTCAATTACTCCACTTTTAACGTGATTCCCAATATTCCAGCGGAAGTGGGCCTGGATATTCCGGGCTTTGCCAACGTGGGAGCGCAAATCTTTCTGCCCAGCTTGACAATCGCGCGCCGCCCATCTGTCACGGACAGTTTCACCATGATCCGCGGCAGCCACACTTTGAAGTTTGGAGGTGAAGAACTTCTCCGAGGTAATCACACCGAATCTCATACTTTTTTCCCCGGCCGCTTCGTTTTCGGCAATCTTCCGGGAGGTCTTCTGAGTCCCTGCATGTTTCCTTCGGCCTCGCCTACGTCCCCTAATCCTTGCGGCTTGATTTCTCAGGGCGCCTTCATCAACTCCCTTCAATCCGTCTCTCTGGGTGTGCCGCAGTTCTACGAGCAAGGCTTCGGCAATCCGAATTACAACTACCCAAGAAATTTTGCCGCCTTCTTCTGGCAGGATTCCTGGAAAATCCGGCAAAATTTCACGCTGAACTATGGCCTGCGCTACGAGCTGGATTCGCAGTATGGGCCGTTGAAAGCCGACAAAGACAACTTTGCGCCGCGCATCTCCTTTGCTTGGGATCCTTTCAACAATCACAAGACGGTGATTCGCGGCGGCTTCGGGATCTTCTATTCGCAAATCTATGGCCAGATTGCTGATGTGATCCAGACTCTCGGCAACGTCAACAACACGCGTCAGATTGCAAATTTCCTGGCGCCCGCCAGCATCGATGCGCCTTGTCCCCCAGCGGGAGTGAGCACCCCAACCGTCCCGCTGTCCGCCTGCATTTTCCAATCGCTTTTTGCGGAGGGCAAAGTGACTTGCACGACTCCGGCGACCGGTGCGGCGGCGTGCATCACCCCTGCGGACCTGACACAGTTCGGAATTACCGTCTCCAATACCGGTGCGCTTCCTTTGCTCACCGTAATCTTTAGCGGCCAGCCCGGCTACCAGAATCCGTATTCCGAGCAGGCTTCCTTCGGCATCGAACGCGAGATTGCTCCCGGGTTCTCCATTGCGCTCAGTGGCATCTATTCGCACACGCTACGGCTACCCGTCGCCATTGATACCAACGCCGTGCCGCAGCCCTTCCAACTCGTTACGGAAACTCTGGCCAACGGAAAGACGGCCACGTATCGCGATTGGTACTCGGATCGGCGCCTGGATCCACTTACGTTCATTGATCCGATACACACGGCCCCCTGCGCGCTAGCGCTCATTCTGCAGTGCTTTGTGAACCCCGCGATTCTTCAGGCCGACCAGTACAGCTCGAAAGCCTCTGCTCTCTACGAGGGCGGCATCATCGAGGTCAAGAAGCGCTTCAGCAACAACTTCACGCTGATTGGCAATTACACTTACAGCAAGGCCTTCGACACTTCCACCGATTTCAACAGTGACTTCGGGCCACAGGACAACACCAACCTTGGGCTTGAGCGCGCTCTTTCCGACTTCGACCAGCGGCATAAGTTCACCTTCGCAGCCGTCTTCGATAGCCCCTGGAAAAACGCTGTACTCTCCGGCTTCGAACTCTCACCCATCGTTCGATATAACACCGGCCATCCCTTCAATCTTCTCGCGGGAGCCGACGTCAACGGGGACCGCCATTCCACCAATGACCGACCCATCGGCGCCGGGCGCAACACTGGTCTCGGACCCAGCTACGCCGATTTCGACATGCGCCTGTCTCGCAATTTCAAGTTAGGCGAAAAGGCCGGCCTCCAATTGATCGCCGAAGGTTTCAACCTTCTCAACCGAACCAATTTCGCCAGTGTTAATAACGTTGTTGGGCTCGCTTATGGTCTCCCTACGCAAGTCGGGGGCGGAGGGTTTACCACATTTAATGTGAAGGGAACTAGTGCGGTCGGGCCGAGCCAGCCGCTGGGCTTTACTTCAGCCTTCCCCAAGCGCGAAATCCAGCTCGGCGTTCGCTTCGACTTCTGAGGAAGGCACGCAGGCGATGATCAGCGGCTGGGTGGGCCAGCCCGTGTTAGGGCATGCATGTCCAGTTGCTGGTTTCTCGGGTTTAGTCCGTGATGTTGTGAACCGCGACGGCCGCGAGAATGGCTCCCGCAAGCAGTACGGCAGCCGTCAACAGGCCGACCGCGAAATGGCGCCGCAGGATGGCAAACGTCATTGCCAAATCTTGGCGCAACGCCGCATCCTTTCGCCAGATTCGCAGCAGCGTAGCGCAACCGGCGAGCACAACGGAGCCGGGCATACCCAGGAACAAGATCGCCGCACCAAACTGCGAGACGTGCGCTACCGTCCAGGCGACGATAGCCGCGCAGGTGCGCGCGGGTTCATACTGCACCGGTTGCAGCCCGCGAAACGCCGCCGCGAAAAGGAATACGGTGGCCGGCAGCACCAGCAGCCACTCCAAGGCGGTAAAGACCGGCAAAGCGAATTGTCCCGGCGCAGGTTTCTCAACGTTTTCCATGATATGCCCTCCCTGTCTCCTTATTCCGTCAACACAGACCGTATTGCAAAGCTAGTCGCTTCCGAGAGATCGCACCGCATCGATTCCGTCTCGGGGCGTGGCGCTCACCCATTCAGCGCCAGGCCAAAGTAAATCTTTTTGTGCAGCAGGCTGTTTTCGTGGCCAATCACGAAACGCGTCTCGGGATCATCTTCGGTGATCAGCAGCCGCAGCCCGCGCGCATCCTGGGGCACGTCGAAAACAAAATCTGTGGTGTACGACTCGCCGGGCCGCAAGGGCTGTGTCAGGGGCATGGAAGTCCCCGTCATTCGGGAAAAGACGGTCTCACCTTCAGGTGACGGTGCATAGGTGTGGCCTGTGTCATCGACAAGGAGCACTTTGCGACGGTTGGGTGTGAGGGGTCCATTCCCGCGATGAGCGGAAATCGTGCGCTCATCAAACCACGTCTTCACGCGAACGATCACGAATTTCCCGTGCGCCGAGACTTGCTGCATCTCAGGACCCACCGATGCCGCTGTTTGCGCGCCAGCCATGGAATACGCGAGGTGGCAATCGATCTCACAAAAATACTTCCATCCGCCGGGCGGTAGGGTCTCCTCGCTGCTGGCGAAGGAAACTCCGGAGAGCAGGAGGAGATATCCCACGGCAATAGTGACTGCCGCGCCTGCGCCCAGCTTTGCGAAAAACGCCGAACAGCGCACCGCGCCGTAGAACAGCACCAGGAAACTAATCCCCATCAGCAGAAGGGTGCCCAGGAAGAGCAGCACGACGACCGGAGCAAAGTGGGGCATAAACTCGGACATTTGTCTTCTCCTTCTATCAGTTGATTCTGACTAACCCGCGCTCGCGCGTGGCGCGAAATTCTCCACAAACAGATATGTGCTCAACGCGCCCAAAAGAAGGAGTGCGAACATAATTTCCCCAAGGTTCCACACGCGGAGCAACAGAGCAATTTTCAACACAGGAGGCCTTCCTGGCTCGAGCTTCACCGAAAGAATACATCCTGCATTCAGTGCGACCGCGGTAGCCAGAGTCGCAAGCATGAGAATGGGACTACCGAGAAATCTCAGGCCTGGAGCCTCGTACCGCAGGGCCGACATCGCGACGAAGTACGTTGGTGTCACCAACAGGACAAATCCCACCACAGCCGAAACATTGTCTGAGAACCGAGTGAAAGCTTTCATGTCAATAACTCCTTCGGACAAATTCTGCTCGACTATCCCGCGATGGCGTCCGGCAGCACATCCGGCAACGCGCCGCGCGTGCATTCACGATTGCCAAACTCCCTCACTGCCGCCTCGAGATCTGTAACGCCAAAGTCCGGCCAGCGCTTCTCCAAAAAGACGAATTCTGCAAACGCGCATTCCCACAAAAGAAAGTCAGACAGGCGCTGCTCGCCGCCGGTGCGAATCAGCAAATCCACTTCCGTGGAGCCGCCTCGATGAACTTCCGCGAGGACGCTGCTGAAAGAGTCCGTCGAAAGCTCAGTGACTTTGTAGAAGCGGCAGGCGGCGTGAAAGATGGCTTCGCGGGCGGAA
>QHYN01000119.1:6917-7805 GCA_003224145.1 Acidobacteriota bacterium | reverse complement strand
AGAGCTGCTGCAAGGTTTTCTCCTGCATCACAATTCCGGACTTCATCTCCTCGATTCGCCCGAGATGGTGGATGCGATTCATGGTGCGCCACCGTCTGCGGTGGAACATACGCTCGCGTTTCTCGCCGACACCTATCAGTTCGTGGTCGTCGATTGCCCGCCCGGGCTGACCGATGTGACGCTGGAGAGCATTGCACAGTCGGAACAGGTTGCGATCGTAATGACCGCCGAATTACCGTCGGTGCGCAACTCCGTCCGCTACATCGAGCACCTGTCGAAGCTGGGATATACCTCGAGCAGCATACATGTCGTGCTCAACCGTTATTCCAAGAGGGGACCGCTGAGTGACGATAACATTGAAAAGGCCCTCGGGCGGGAGATTTCGCTGCGGGTGCCAAACAGCTACAACGAAGTAATTCAGGCGATCAATACCGGAGCGCCGATTTCCTCTGGAAACAAGTCGGATTTCGGCGCAGCCATCCAGAAGTGGGCGCACGAATTAGCCAGCAATGGCACCGGAAACGACAAAATCCAGGCCATGGCCGCGGCCAAGCCTCGGGGTGATATGAAAGCGCTGTTTGGCGGTATGAGGGCGCTGTTTGGTAGGTAGTTTCGCGGGGGAGGATTAAGACCATGGGATTCGGATTTACAACCACACCAGGTCCTCAGCCGCGACAGGGTACCAATGCACCTTTGTACAAGTCATACCAGGAGCTGAAGACAGGCCTCCATCGTGAGTTGTTGAACAAGATTGACCTGGAAAGACTCACAACGCTGCAGGACGTCCGCGCGCGAACCCAGGTGCAGACCGTAATCTATGAGCTGATTGGTGCGGCGAATGTCCCGCTCAGTGGCGCGGAAAGGGACCGAATCTGCCGCGAGGTGTTG
>QHYN01000119.1:0-6862 GCA_003224145.1 Acidobacteriota bacterium | reverse complement strand
GCGGGGCGGCATGCTCGAACTTACCAACGTTGTTTTTAAGGATGCTGCGCACCTGCGTCATATCATTGACAAGATCGTGTCGAACGTGGGGCGGCGCGTGGATGAATCGTCGCCGATGTGCGATGCGCGCCTGGACGACGGCTCGCGCGTAAACGTTGTGATTCCGCCCCTCGCGATTGACGGTCCCATCATGTCGATTCGCCGCTTCGGCCGCACTCCGATCGGGGTTGAGCAACTGCTCGCCAAGCGCGCAATCACGTCTCCGATGCTGGAACTGCTGAAGAGCGCGGTCAAGGCGCGCCTCAATATCGTTGTCTCGGGCGGCACGGGCGCTGGGAAAACTACCTTGCTGAATGCGCTATCGAGCTTTGTCTCCGAGCGGGAACGAATCGTTACGATCGAAGACTCGGCCGAATTGCAACTGCAGCAGCCGCACGTCGTCCGAATGGAGTGCCGACCTCCGAACGTCGAGGGCAAAGGGGCAGTTCGTCAGCGCGAGTTGGTGATCAACTCTCTTCGTATGCGCCCGGATCGCATCGTACTGGGTGAGGTACGCGGCGGCGAGGCCTTGGACATGTTGCAGGCCATGAACACCGGCCACGACGGCTCGCTGACTACCATTCACGCCAACAATCCGCGCGACGCGATCGCGCGGCTTGAGACCATGTCTTTGATGGCCGAGATTAATCTGCCCGATAAGGCCATTCGACAGCAAATCGCATCGGCGGTGTCAATCATTGTGCAGGTGGCCCGGCTGAGCGATGGTACCCGCCGAGTAACACAAATTTCCGAGGTCACCGGGGTCGCGGATGACATGGTGACCCTGCAAGACATTTTCGTCTTCGACCGGCTCGGCATCGGAGCGAACAATCGCGTTCTCGGCCGCTTTCGCGCGACTGGTCTGCGGCCAACGTTTTCTGAGCGATTGAAGGCGTCGGGGATCCAGCTTCCGCCTAACATATTCGAGCACGTCTGCGAGGTTTAGCCGTGACGCTTATCAGTATCTTTCTCATTATTTTGATTACTACCTTCGCCGTGGTCGCGTTCTTTACTGAGCCTTCGAAGACAGACAAACTGATTCACTCGCGGCTGGTCTCACTTGACCGAAAGAGAGTTTCATCTGGAGACGACGAGCCGGGCATTGTGAGAGAGGTCGCGTTCAGCACGATTCCGGCCTTCGACAAATTCCTGAGAAGCAACCGTTTTGCGATCGGGCTGCAATTGCTGATCGAACAGTGCGACCTGCAATGGACGGTGGGGCGGGTGGTGTTCAGCACGCTGCTGATTATTTGCCTGGGTGAGAAACGCAAGCTGCGGCTCCGCCGCTTCTCCGAGCTGCTTCCTGAAGCGATAGATCTAATGTCGCGCGGCATGCGGGCGGGCCAGGCACTGCCGGCCACCGTGGAGACTGTCGCTCAGGAATCCGACGATCCATTGCGTTCCGAGTTTCGCCGCGCCGCCGATGAGCAAAGTTTCGGGCTGCCGTTTCGCGAGTCGATGGTTAACCTTAGCCGTCGCGTGCCGCTGGCCGATCTTCAGTTCCTGGTCACAGCGATCCTTGTCCAAAAGGAGACCGGCGGTAACCTCGCTCAGATTCTTGACAAGACTTCGCATGTGATTCGTGAGCGCGTGCGCGTCTCGGGTCAGATGCGGATTCGGACCGCGCAGGGGCGGCTGACGGGCTGGATTCTCTGTGGGCTGCCATTCGCGATGTTCATTGCCATGAACTTTGTCCATCCAGGGTACGGGAGGGTGCTGTTCGAGGATCCGCTGGGGCAAAAGATGGTGGCTTATGCTGCGGTCCTGATGGTGATTGGCGTGTTGGTAATTCGAAGGATTGTCGACGTCAAATTCTAGGAACGGGTGATGATGCTACTATTTCTGATATCGGCCGCCATCACTGTGTTTCTGCTTGCCGCTATGCTCATCCTGATGTTGAGCGGCAAGGAAACGGCTGATGCGCGCCTGATGGAAATTGCGGCTTCGCAGCCAGTCAGCGCTCCTACCCTGGCGGAGATGCCGAAAAGCGGGCTTGCGCGAGTGGCGGTTAGCCTCACCAGCCCCTTCAAACCGATTCGCGACCTCATCTCCGGATCTGATGGTGATTTGGGGTATCGGCTCACACTGGCTGGTTTTCGCAAGGCTGAGCATATCGAGGTGTATACAGCGGCGAAGATGCTCCTTCCGGTTATTGGGATTGTTGCCGGAACTTTCTTCGGCAGCAACATGATGGCGGCAGTCTTGGTGGGTGCGGTGGGAGGTTTTTTTGGCCTGGATCTGGTGCTTACGCATTTGATTTCGCGCCGCCAAGAGAGTATTCGCCGGGCGTTGCCCGATGCGCTTGACTTGCTGGTGATTTGCATGGAAGCCGGCCTGGGGATTGACCAGGCGATGGCGCGGGTTGGTGAAGAAATAAGACGGACCTCGCCCGCTTTGGCCGACGAGCTCCAGATCATCAATCGTGAGCAGCGAGCTGGAAAGCCGCGCCTCGATGCCTGGCGCAGCATGGCGGAACGAGTTGACATCGAGTTTGTGAGGCAGTTTGTCAGCATGCTCGTGCAGACGGAGCGTTTTGGCACGCCCATCGCGCTCGCCCTCGGCCAATTTGCAGACACGCTGCGGATGCGCCGCACGCAGGCGGCCGAAGAAATGGCAGCCAAGACCGGAGTCAAACTGCTTTTCCCGCTGGTCTTGTTTATTTTCCCTAGCATTTTCGTAGTCTCGCTCGGCCCTGCGGTGCTCAATATTTCGAAGATGCTTGGGGAAGTCTTTAAATAGCAAATGTTCCAGGTAGGTGCGCTGATGTCGCCAGAAATGGTTCGCATTGTTGCCGGCGTTCTATTCGTAATCATTGTCGCCATCCTAGTGGTGCGCCGCAAACGCGCCGCATCGCGGCGGCGACCTGCTGCATAACCAGGCATGCGTTGGCATAAAAAGACTGTGCGCGCAGTGAATAGTACGCGCGGAACCTTGGTGGGCGAGTCCGTCCGAGTGGCGGATACGGGATTGACCCGGATTGTCGGTCTGCTAGGCGAGCGCGAACTCCTGCCAGGAGATGGGCTGTTAATCGTTCCTTCGCAGGGAGTACACACTCTGGGAATGCGGTTTGCGATTGACGTTGTGGTTCTCGATGGTGCGTGGAACGTCATCGCGATTAAACGTGATATGCGTCCGTTCCGAATGACCCGTGTGTTTTGGAAGGCGGCGGCGGTGCTTGAACTGCCATCCGGGATCGTGGATTCGAGCCGCACGTTGGTAGGCGACACAATCGAGTTCAGTCGCGCGGACGGGACGCCGCAGTAAGCGTATGAAGAATATGTTGCGGAGAACATTAGGCGGCCAACGGAGCGCCCCAGGCGAGGAAGGGCAGAGCCTGCTCGAAACGGCAGTCGCGATGCCCTTTCTGCTCGGGATTGCCTTCAATCTCATCAATGTTGGCTATTTCTGGTTCGTGGTGCTCGCCCTTTCGGCTGCGCC
This sequence comes from Acidobacteriota bacterium, assembly GCA_003224145.1. Lineage (GTDB taxonomy): Bacteria > Acidobacteriota > Terriglobia > Acidiferrales > UBA7541 > Acidiferrum. The sequence continues at coordinate 3,385 of QHYN01000119.1, read as the reverse complement.
ACGCCACGCCGTCCAGTATGCCTCGCAGGGTGGTCAGGCATCGGCAACGGTTTCCGCGCCGGGTACAACAGCCATCAGCAATCTGGTTTATGAGAATTTGACGAACGCTATTGTCGGTGCGACTACCTCCAATGTAGCCGTACGGGTTTGTACAAGCGCCAAAGGCGTTAACTCGACCACTCATGTGGCGCTGTGCGACCAGTTTGGTCCGGCATTTTCGTTTTCCGCAGCTCCCGCCGATCCAGAGGCGCCGGTCTACGCGCTGGATCGCGTGGATGTGGAGTACACCGTTGCACCCATTATTCCGGGAGCGGCATTCAACGTGGTTTTGCCATCGAACCTGCAATTTCACCGGCAGGTTTCCATGAGGTCGTTGTTCTAAAATGCAACGCAGCATGCAAACTCGATGGCGCCGGCAACGCGGCCAGAGCCTGCTTGAAACCGCAATGATGATCGTGGTGATTTTTACGGTTGTGTTCTGGGTTTTTGAGTTGGGATGGCTTATGTATACCTATTCGGTTCTGGCCGATGCGGCCAACGAGGGTGTCCGCTATGCCATTGTTCATAGCGGGGGAGACGCGACCGGCACGCAAACAACGGTGAAAACCTTTGCGGGCACCTCGCTGCACAACGTCAGCGCCATGTCCATTGCGGTAACCTTTCCCGACGGCAGCGCGGCCCCGCCGAACCGTGTGCGCGTGACTGTGACGTACACGTACGTCCCCTACCTTAGTAAATTCATAAACACACCCACAATGCACGCCTATGCCGAAGGGAGAATGGTGGTTCAATAGCATGAAAAGCCGCTATACCAGCTCACGACGAGCATTCTCTCAAAGGGGACAGACCTTCCTCGTCGTCGTCGTTTTCGTCGCTGTTTTTCTGCTTGCGGTGATGGGGCTGGCCACGGATTACGCGCAAATCTGGGCCCATCGGCAAATGGCCCAAGGCGCGGCCGATGCAGCCTGCCAGGCCGGCTCGGCCGACGTGTTCCTGAATGCCGTTGATCCCTCCGCACAGTCCACTTATGGACTCGATTTCTCATGGGTCGGTTCGTCTTTTGACTGCAGCACTAAGCCGAATTCTGCGCCTTGCAAATACGCGTCGCTGAACGGTTATTCGGGATCGAATGTTGCCGTCAGTTTTCCAAGCACTCTGACCGGGGTTCCGACCATTCCCCCTGGCTTTGGGACGATCGCAAACCCTTACATCCAGGTAAAAATCACCGATCCTGTTCCCCTTACGTTCACGAAAATCGTTTCTTCCTCCGGAACCTTCAACATTTCCGCTAAGGCCAGCTGTGGCTTGAATCCGGTTGCCGTTCCAATCCCGCTGGTGGTACTGCATCAAACTGCGAGCGGCGCGCTGTCGGCAGCTGGCGCTGCCTCGATTAAGATTTTCGGTGGGCCGAACCGCTCGATCCAGGTGAACTCCAACAGCACCAGCGCCGTAAGCGTCGGAACCGTTGACCTCTCGCAGGCTGGGCCTAGCGGCACCGGTGCGGACTTTGCAGTGTTCGGAGGACCCGCGACAAAGCCAGGCGGTGTCAGCCTAGGCAGCAGCGGCAACTGGATTTCGCCGGCTAGTCCGGTCGGCGATCCGTGGGTCACGCTTTCGACCCCGAGCGTCCCGGCGAGCGCAGGCTCCGCTACGCCGGTACCGTTCGCTATAAACGGCTGTCCGGATCCAGCTGGGTGCGTTGAATTTACGGGCGGTAACTACACCGCCTGTTCGACCGGAACCATCGCACCCGGAGGGAATGGCTGCCTCATAAGCCCTAGCTTTTCATCTGGCGGCGCCGTTTGGCAGGTGAGCCACCCCTACGCCGCAGGTACCTTGATACAACCGACTGCTGCCCAACACAATGCAGGCGGTTACATATATCAAGCACTGAACGCCGGAACATCGGGATCGACAGGTCCGAATCCATGGAACCAGACAATCGGAGGGAACCAGGTAGACGGCTCTGTAACCTGGAAGAACATGGGCCCCGTTTCTACCAGCCCGAGCACTGCGATTTTTGATCCAGGCTTGTACTACGTGGGCAGGATTGGAGGTGGGTTAAGCCCCGGCCCAAACACCACTATACGCATGAGCACGGTAAATGGCGACGGCAACAACGGCGTCACGTTCTATTTCAGCACCGCCAATACGGTTTCTGTAGGTAGCAACACGGGCAAGTCGCCTGCATGCACGTCCGCCAGCCCGGGATCGGGCAGTCCCAACAAGTGCGTGGTTTCGTATAAGCCGGACGGCAGCACGGTGCTCGGGGTGACTTCGCGCGTGTTGCAATGTCCCAGCGGTCCGGCGAATCCGTCACAAGTTCCGGCTACGATTGACGGCAACATACTGCTCGGCCCCTGCTCCGGTACTTACGGAGATCCAAACGGCAAGAATCGCGGCTTCTTGTTCTTTCAAAATCGCTCGACTGCGGCAAACCCGAGCTGGGGCGGGGGCGGGCAATTTTTGCTCTCGGGTTTCATGTACTTTCATTCTGGCAGCGGAGCGACCTGCGGGACAAATACCTCTTGTCTCACGATGAGCGGCGGTTCAGGTGCGGGGGCATACGCGCTGGGCAACATTGTTGTGGACAAGATTTCGATGACGGGCAATTCGGGCCTAAACATGATCCTGAATCCAGCAGTAACGTTCCAAGTCCTCCGGCCCCAATTGCTGCGGTGATGATTGATCCTATAGCAGCTTCGATCCGGGCAGGCTTCTGATGGTAACCATGGCAGTTACGGCAATCGTACGAACGCGAGTCCAGCCTCCAAGGCTCGCGCTGTTGCCAGCGGCCACGCCGCCCGGAGGCGGGCTACTACTCTCCGCGCTCATACATACAGCCGCCGTCTTCGCCGTGTTAACGTGGCTGCCCGTCTTGTTTCCGGGACGGGCTGCGATTGTGGCGTACGCCGCGCCAGATATGCTCCGCGAGCCGGCTCATCAAGTGCTTATGCTACCGGTTTTGCCACGGATGACACTTACGGGCTCACGCGGCGGCCTAGAAGGCCGGTCAGGAAAGATAGCACGTAGCGTAGCGAAGGCCGGGCCCGGAGCCGGTCGACCAACTTCCGATCGGCCAAAGCCTAACTATGCCGACCCCCAAGAGATCGTTTCCAACCTTCCAGATGCGACCAACGACGTGCAGACGTTCCGCCGGCCGGATTTGGTTGCGCCTCCGAAACTGAAGTATCCGATCCGCCTGCAGCGACTGGTGATGCTTCCGGCTCCCACCACTCCGGCGCTAGTGACACCACAGCTTGAGCAGCCCGTATTACCGAATCTGCGAGAGCTGCCGACTTTCCGAGCCAGCAAACCCCGCGTGAAAATTCCGGTGTTGCCCATCGGTATGCCGAAACGATCGTCGGTGGTTCCCGCAGAGCCA
>QHYN01000056.1 GCA_003224145.1 Acidobacteriota bacterium | reverse complement strand
TGGCCCGCCGCCAGGCGCCATTCACGTAATTCTCAAGTTCGAGGACTTGGGTTGTTACTGCGCTACTCATACTTTTCTCCTTGGCCCACGCGTGGAAAACGGGATGCGGCTCCCTGGGCCAGCTTTATGAAGAATGGAGTCGATGTAGTTTACCAAAAACGGCCAGGATGAGAGGCGAACTTCTGGCGCGGCAATGGAGCCTGCCTGGCTCGGAGTATTGATGCCTTGACAGGGTGATGCGGCGGGGAGTAAGGTCTGGCGCGGTTGCAGAACGCGGTGCCCCTCTTCGAGGTTTCCTGCACTTACTTTCGCCGGACACTGCGAGCTGTCAGAAAAATCGAAGATTGCGGTTCAATCCCACCACTGGAGGCACGTAGCATGCGTATGCTGATGAAAGTGTCGTTGCCCGTTGAAAAAAGCAATGAGGTGTTCAAGTCCGGCACGTTTCCCAAGACCATGGAAAGTATCCTGGCGGAGCAGAAGCCCGAGGCGGCCTACTTTTTTGCAAACGACGGCAAGCGGGGCGGATTTCTCGTCGTGAACATGAAAGATACTTCGGAAATACCGGCATTCGCGGAACCCTGGTTCCTGGCGTTCAACGCGCACGTGGAATTTCACCCGGTCATGTCCGCTGAAGATTTGGCCCGAGCCACGCCAGCCATTGAGCAGGCCGTGAAGAAGTACGGGAGTCGCGCTGCTCAGGCAGCCGCCTGACACCGGCGGGGTGGGGGCATCGAGGGTTCCGGCGGCGAGACTCAGGATGGCCTGAGCGGCGTTTTCAAGAGGCGAATCTCACGCTCTGCGGCCACGATGAAAGAGCCAGCCCAATCAGCAACGTTTTCTGTTTGAAAGAGTTCCACGACGCGCCCTGCGAAGTTTCCACGGCTTGGTGAATGGAGACGGACCAGTAGAATACCGTGGTGTGATCCGGGAGAAAACTGCCTCAAATCGGAAAAGTCGAGGTCCTGGGTAATCAAGAACCTTGATTCATTCTGCGCGCTTTCCCATATTTCGCGATCCGCATGGCCGATGAGATTTTCTTCGTGAGTGGTATGAACATCATGACCGAGGCCTGTTAACGGGATCGCCAGACTGAAGGGAAGATTCTCGTCCAGCTTGATTTTCATTTAATGTGCGGAACTTCCGGCACGGGCAGATCTTCTTCCGCGGAGGCGGCAGCAAACGCAATAGCGGCCTGGATGTCTTCCGGTTTCAGGCTGGGAAAATCGACAAGAATTTCTTTGGCGGTATCGCCAGCGGCAAGACTGGCGAGCACGGTGCGAAGCGTGACACGGGTCCCTTTAAAGATGGGCTCACCTCCGCACGTTTTGGGATCGCGAACGATGCGCTCTTCGAAGCCTTTCTTGTTTCCGCCCTGGTCTCCCATGGGGCCTCCACCCGCTTGCAAGCTCGATCATATCATGCGGGTGACCACTGCCGATTGTTAGGGATTTCGGATCATCGGATTTGACGCGCCGCTTTGGCGGACACGGTAGGCGAGCCAGAGGACGGTGGCGATCATCCCCATCCATCCGAGGAAACGCATTGTGGCACCGATTTTTTGATCCTGGGCAAGCCAACCCCACTGCCCAAAGAGAATCGTCCAATCACTCTCGTCGGAACCCACCAGGGGTAGAGCGCCTACTCGCGCATCCGCCATGTAGGTGCCGATGTAGGGAAAATTCTCAAAGAACCAAAAGAAGGAGAAGGCAAAACCTGTGGTCTCCCGTTGCCAGAAGAAATAGACCGTGCAGAGCAGCGGCACGATTAACTCGCCAAGCGTCCCGCCCAAAATATGGATGGTGTCTCCAAACCAACTGAAGAAAAAATGTCCGCCTTCGTGGATGATCAGATTGACGTAATCGAGGACGAGAAACCCGGAGCGGTCCAGGTAGGCGTAGAGAAGAAAAAGCGCGTAAAAACAGAGCCAGGCAATGCCTGCGCCGCGCGAAATGGGTTTCCACTCGCCGAATTGGTCTTCGAGGAAGGCCATTTGGCCAAGCGTAACAAGCCCGTTCGAACGGGGAAAGCATCTTGCGGCTTGCTGTTTCGTTAGTGGTGGAAGGCGACACGCGCGTGGAAAACTACTGATCGGCGGCGGCTAAAGCTTCGTAAGCAGCGCCGAGCAGAGGCGCAGACTCATTCAACACAATGGAGACAGGTATGTTGCTGAGGAGGCCCTCAAATTTCCATTTGTCCTTGAAGGCATGAAAAAACGTGCCGTCCTTCATCTTTTCGAGGATTTTGACGGCAATGCCGCCGGCCACGTAAACGCCGCCAAGCGCCAGAACTTTCAGCGCAAGATTTCCCGCCTCAGCGCCATAGATGGCGGTCCACAAATCCACGGTGTCGGAACAAACCCGGCAGGATTTGTCCATCGCACGCCGCGTAATTTCGGGAGCCGGATCCGCGTCGGGGTCTTCAAAGGAGGCATGCATGACTTTCGGGGCCAGGAATTCATGAATCGTGCGAAAGCCCCGGCCGGAGAGAATGAGTTCCCAGCTCACTTGCGGATAGCGCCGGCGCATGAAGCGCAGCAATTCGATCTGCTGCTCGGTGTGCGGAGCGAAATCGGAATGTCCGCCTTCGGAAGGCACCACGCGGTAGCGGCCGCTGTACCAAAAGAGAATGGACTCGCCCAAGCCAGTGCCTGCCGCGAGCAGCGCTCGAGTGCCGCCCGGCTCGGGCTGCCCGGGATTCAGAACACAAAAATCGTCCGGTGAAAGATGTTCCAGGCTGTGGCCCCACGCCCCCAGATCGTTCAGCAGCACGACGTGGGGGACATTGAGCTCGCTGATGAGCGTTTTGGTTTCCACGATCCACGGAAGATTTGTGGCTCTCACGCGGCCATTGATGACCGGCCCGGCGATGCCGAAGCCGGCGGCATTAATCCGTTCGCCCCCCAGATGTTCCGCGGCTTGCCGTGCGAATTCCTTGACGATCAAGTCGAACCGCGCAAACTCCTTGCTCGCAAAGCGGTGCCGGAACACCGGCGTGAGCTTGCCATCTTTTTCTGAAAACAGCGCCAGGTTGCATTTGGTGCCGCCCACATCTCCCGCAAGGATCACCTAGTCTCCCCCGTAACCCCGCTATTAAATCGGTTGAACTACGGCTTCATTATGGGTTATACCACCGCCGGCCGTCACGCTCGAGCAGAAGATCGGACTCTCTCGGTCCCCAGCTCCCCGCGGGATATTGTGGCACGGTTGCGGTCCTGGCTGCGCTCCAAACGTCCAAGATAGGATCGACCAGCGACCACGCCGCTTCGACGCTGTCGCCGCGATCGAAAAGCGTGGCGTCGCCGCGGACACAATCGTTCAGCAAAGTGGCGTAAGCGCTTCGCGTCGCCTCTCCGAATCCTTGGCGGTAACTGAAATCCATGGTGACGTTTCCGATGCTCATTTCCGTTCCCGGCCGCTTCGCGCCAAAGGAAATCGAAATTCCTTCATCGGGCTGGATGTTCAGGATGAGGCGATTGGGTTCGACGTCGCGCTCGCGGAATACGATGTGCGGGGCGCAGTGGAACTGAATCATGATTTCGGTGCTTCGTTTGGCAAGACGCTTCCCCGTGCGGATATAAAAGGGGACGCCGGCCCAGCGCCAGTTGTCGATCAGCAGTTTTCCGGCAACAAATGTTTCTGTTTTGGAAGCACGATTTACTCCCGGCTCCTCCCGGTAGCCCGCAACGGGCTGGTCCCCGAGTTTGCCGGGAGAATATTGTCCGCGGACGATGGCCTGCGCGACCATTTCCAGATTAAACGGGCGGATCGATTGCAGCACTTTCAGCTTTTCATTGCGCACCGCGGTGGCATCGAAAGCTGCCGGTGGTTCCACGGCCACCAGCGATGTCAGTTGCAGAACATGGCTTTGAATCATGTCCCGCAGTGCACCGGCCGTTTCATAGAAGCCGCCGCGCCGCTCGACACCGAGGGTTTCGGCTGCCGTAATCTGCACGTGATCCACGTAATTCCGATTCCACAGCGGTTCAAAAATCCCATTGCCAAACCGCAGCACCAGCAGATTTTGCACTGTATCTTTTCCCAGATAGTGATCAATCCGGTAGACCTGCTTTTCGTCGAAAACGTTGAGAACAATCTCATTCAGTGCTTTGGCCGTCGCCAGGTCCCTTCCAAAGGGCTTCTCGATGATGATGCGCACCCAGGAGTTCGGGGAGGCCGGACGGGCAATGCAAGCGCGTCCCAACTGCTGGACGATATCCGGATAAACTTCGGGCGGCGTGGAGAGATAGAAGAGACGGTTCCCACCTAAATTCTTGGATGCCTCCAACTCGGTCAGACGCATGCAGAGCTGCGCATAAGATTCCGGGTTGGCGTAATCGCCGGCGCAGTAATAAAGGTTGGAAGCGAATTCGTCCCATTGCGCCGGATCAATCGGCCCGACTTCGGAAATCGTTTTTGCCGCTTCGCCCAAGCCCGTGCGGAAAGTTTCTTCGCTCATGGCGGTGCGGGCGAATCCGACGATGGCATAGCGCGGCCCCAGAGCATTGTGCGTTGCCAGGTCGTACATCGCGGGAATGACCTTGCGCTTTGCAAGGTCTCCGGAAGCGCCAAACAAAATGACCGTGCAGGGTTCCGCCACCCCTCCGTACACTGAACCGGAACGATCCGTCTCCCCAACCATCGTGTCTCCCTTCAACGATCTGCGTCCCGTTCAGCCAGCTCACGCGACGTTCCAAACTATACCTCAACCCCAAATTTTCCAAGCTCGGAGCGCAATTGGTCGGCGTTCTGGTGATGAATCGTATTCATTCCCAACCGTCGCGGGCTTTCCAGGTTCAGGGCGCGGTCATCGATGAAGAGACACTGCTCCGGCGCACGCTGCGTTACCTCGAGTGCCACGCGAAAGATCGCTTCTTCCGGCTTCCGCGATCGCACGTAACAGGAGCTGAAGAAAACCAGGAAGTTTCTTCGAAGGTGGAAGGCCTCGATCCGGTATTGATTGAGCTCCAGCGGCTCATTGTTGATGGCACCGACAAAATATTTTCCGGAGGCCGTTACTTTGTCCAGAATCGCCCGCACTTCCGGATATTCCCTGGACCGCGCAAACATGAAGGCGGTGAACTCTTCGCGCGTGAAGGGGCGCGCCCGGTAGAAGAGAGTGCGTTCCAGGTATTCATGCAAAGTGATATAGCCTGTGTCGAAAGCGGGAAAGGAGAGATCGTGCCGATCTTGAAATTCTTCCCAATCCAAGCGAAACGTGGCGGCGGCCTCTTTGCGTGATTCGCGATCCCAACCGTTGGTTAGGATGACACCTCCGATGTCCCAGAACAGCGTGGTGATCTCTCTCAAAAGGATTACCTCCTGTTTCTGAGCAAATCCATCAACCACACGTTTGGCATGGCAAGAACTCTGAACCTCTGAATTTCATGATGGAGCAGGCTGGCGATTCCCGGGTGCGTTCTTGAGTATGGTTTCCAACTGCACCAGACCTTGTTCGGCACCGCGCGCCAGGTGCAATCGTATTACGGGCCTTCCCTGGCGGCCAAGGGCTTCGAAATCCGCCAGCGCCAGGGCCAATTGCAATTGCCCTAACGAATATTTTGCACCCGGAATGGCCAGATCTCTCGTCGGATTCGCCGTAACCAACAAGAACAGGCCCTTCGCTGGACCGCCATGGTAAACCTGCGCGAGCGTGTGAAGGTACCGGGGTCCCCCAGTCACTAACGTTGGAATTCCCAGGCGCATCTCGAGTTGATCACTCATCCGGCGAAAGATGCCAAGGCGAGCTGGATTCACGTCCATGAACGGAAGCAGCGCGAGATAGCCATCCGGTCGCCGGAGCTCAAAAAAACTGCGCAGCGCCTCACTCATATTCAGCGTCGACAGTTCGCGGCGAGTTTCGCCTTCAGCATAAAGTTCGATGTCCGCCTCGCGCACGCGCACGGTGGGTGAAGGCAATTGCCCTTTGTCACTGATTTCTTCGAACAGGTTTGCGGCCCTGCCGCGGCTGTCCTGAGTATCTGGATCAAGGAATGGATTCACGCCCATGCTCGAGCAGGCCAGCGCCGTGGCAATCTCCCATTTGAATAGCTCGGCACTGAGATCTTCCGGGCCATTCAATTCGATGGTGACAACCGGGATACCGGCTTCCTGCAGCGCGTTGCATTTCTTTTCAAGCTCCCGTCCCTCTTCGCCGCTCATTCTGAGACAAGCCACCAGGCACCCACGCCGGAGCATCTCGAGCGGATAGGATGCTCCTCCAAATACAGGAACAATTCCCCGGCTCCCCTTACAGGTACTCGCTCCCACCAGATACCCCATTCGGTGCGCAGCAGGCTGTAGCGTGTTCGGACTGAAAAACACAAGGCGGTCAGAGCCCTCGACCTCCGCTGCCGCCAAAAAGGCTCCCAGAGAAATTGCCGGGTTCACTTCCCCGGACGCTTTGGACCCGCAAGCCTCGCGCATGGATCGGACACGCGCCAGCAGATGACCTGCGTCCAAATGACCGACGGCTGCGAGAAAAAAAGGGAAATGAATGATCGACGAATAACGCCCGTGGATGCCCGGAGGATCAAGAAAACGATCAATGAACTGGTATTCGACTGCCAGTTGGCCCAAATAGGAGTTCTCCTGTGCGAAGGCCACGAAATGACTCAGTGCCGAAGACATCCCCAGGACTCGCATCCTGTCGAGAAAATAGAGAAGGAGTGAATGAGCATCGATGTCTTTGCCAGTCTTGCTGGCGAAAATGAACAACGTCTTTTCAAGGTTCAAAATCGCCTCGAGTGACTGGACGCCGTCGGGATCTACATGGTCAAGCAAGAACGTCCTTTTCCCGAGCCGGGCGGAAGGTAATCGTAATGCAGCTTCGGCCGCCAGACTTGAACTGCCCAGGGTGACAAACACTACGTCTTCAAATCCTGCAGGCTCAATCTCAGCAGCACGCGCGGCCACTCGGGTGACCAGTGCCCCCAACTGTTCTGGCAGGTCCAGCCAAGAAAGATTGCTTTTCAGGGTTTCCGCTTCCTGCTGTTCGGCAGGCCACAGCGATGTATCTTTGGCCCAGAGCCGGGCGAGGGCATTCTGTTTGATGAGGGATTCCAATTCGCGGCGATAAGCGCTTTCCAGTACACCTGGGTATATCCCTGGTGCGGGTCGCGGCAAAAGCCCTCCTACAGGGACTGGACCGAGGAAATTCTACTCTTCTCTCGCTACCATTTTCCATAACATGCATTTTAGCTCCGGCGGAGCTTTCCCCGGTGGTTCGGCTTTGTGCAGACCAACCTGAAATCACATCGAGCGGCTAGGATTTTCGGCGAAGTTGCAGTAAGGTGAAAATAGCGGCCACTCTAAGGAGAACAGCATGGCAAATGAATCCTGCGATCCGACGCCACTACCGAGTGAACCGGTCAAACCCGGCACGCGCATGGTGAAGTGCGTCAAGTTCGGCAAGGAAATGCCGGGCCTGGATCGCATTCCGTGGCAAGGAGAGTTGGGAAAGCGCGTGTACGAGAACGTTTCGAAAGAGGCGTGGAAGCTCTGGCTGGAATACTCCAAGATGGTGATGAACGAATACCGCCTGAATCCGCTCGATCCCAATTCCCAGAAAATCATGGGAGAACAGATGGAGCAGTTTTTCTTCGGCGAAGGTGCCAAATTGCCGGAGGGTTACGTTCCGCCCAAAGCTAAAGCTTAATTACCCTCCGGCGGGCAGCCGCCGCGTCGCGGGATGCTCCACCGGCAGGCGTGGCGCGATTTTGAAATCCAATTTCTTGTGCACCTCGCGAATCTGCCGCTCTACTTCAGCTGCGGTCCTTCCACTTGCAAAGAGAAATCCCAGATAAGTGGAACCTTCGGGCCAGGCAGCAATGTAATCATGCAGCCTTGCGGTGATGAGCAGTTCCGTAATCCCGGGTGTGGCACGAGCCGCCGCTTCGCCCGAAACACATTCTAAAACTCCGCTGTGTGGAACGGGAATCATCATCACGCCGGAGGCTACAGACTCGCGCGGCACATCCCAACCGGGAAGTTGCAGGGCGTGGCGAAGAAGCAGTTCCTCCAGCGCGATGGGCTCATCTGCCTCACAAGCGGAAAAACGTAAGGTCCGCGCACAGAGTCCGCCAATCGGCCTCGCCGCGATTTCGATGGGCCATATGCTATCTTCATTAATTCGAAACTCCGCGTGAATCGGTCCCGTCGAGAGGCCCAGAGCACGCGTCACATCTCTGGCGCATCGCTCGATCTGACCCTGCGTTGCTTCCGGGAGCCTGGAAGGCGTGACATAGATTGTCTCTTCGAAATAGGGGCCCTCCAACGGATCCGGTTTGTCGAAGATCGCCAGTATTCGCAACGTGCCGTCGACAAGGAGCCCTTCGACAGCCACTTCCACGCCGGGGATATATCCTTCCACGAGCATTTGATCGAGATTCGGCTCGCGCGTGGCACGAATATCCGCCGATTCCAGCAACCGCCGGAGACGTGCTGCGGCGGCGAGAAATTCTTCGCGATTGTTCGCACGAATTACGCCCTGGCTCGCCGAAAGTGAGAGCGGCTTCAACACGCAGGGATAGTGAATCCCGACAAGAGAGGGCTCAGGGACGGGAGTGATCGGCAAACTCCGAAACCAGGGTACACGCAGCCCGGCGTCTCGAAACACCTCGCGCATCCGTAGCTTGCTCCGGCAAGCTTCGACCGAGGCAGGATGGTTGTACTCGATTCCGAGGCCACGCGCAGCGTAGGCCGCCGCCGCCGCGGGCCGGTCGCCCAGTGCGAGAACTCCTGACACCTCTTGCCCGCGAAGAGCCTCCATGACGGTGTAGGCAGCGGCCTCTGGAGATTCGAAATGCACGGCGATGGCTTGGTCGCCCCAAGGATCTTCCAGCTGGTGGCAGCGATCGGTGACGTACACGAGCTGCACGCCTAGCTTGCGCGCCGCGTCCTCAAAAGTGCGCGTCTGATAGCCTAGTTTCGCCGTGAACAGCAGCAATTGTTTGGATGAGTTCATCATTCCGGGTGAGCTTCGCGCAGCAGTCAGACAAAACCGTCGGCCGCGGCGACCGCTTGCTCTGCCGGCGGCCTGGTTCCGCCAATAGAGACCAACTGATCGTGCGTCGGCTCCGCACAGCAATACCACGGTTCACTAAGAAACGGAACGCTCACGGTTGTTCCTGCTGAAGTCTGCAATTCCGGGGCCGTGATCCCAGCCGCGGCGTGCGCTGCTTTCCAGATCCGTTCGAATGTTGCTGGCCGCGATTCCTTCCGCCGCTCGGCCTCAGCGGCAATTTCCTGCACGGTTTCGCTGAGCACATCAAGACGGGGGTCGGCACTCTTCCAGGTGTAGGCCAGCGATTTCGCATCGAACGGACCGATGATGCGACGAATCTCCTCCAATTCCAGCAATCGCGAACCTTCGGGAATGAGCAAGCGAATCCCCAACTGAATGGGAGCGACATTCTCGATTATCGCTTGTTCTTCCACGACGCGGAGCAACTCCAAATAAGCTTCTAGCGTCGTCCAGGGGGTGAAGGGCACAAATGTAGGATGGAGCGTCATGCCAAGTTCGCGAAATGTCTGGACCACGCGTAAGAAATCTTCGCGCGTGTGGCCTTTGTCCAGGAAACGCAGCACTTCGTTATCCACCGATTCCACCGCGCTGATCACAAACAAGCATCCCGTATCGCGCAGCTTCGGCAAATGCCCTCTATGTTTGAGCAAATGCTCGATTTTGATGGTGACGTCATAGGTGATTGACGGGAACTCGCGATGAAATTCCTCAACCAATTCCATCGCGTGGCGAATGCCGTTAAAGAAGTCCGGATCGCCGAAAGAGATGTGCTGGGCTCCTGCGGCAACCTGGCGGCGCACGTCTTCGAGCACCACATCGCGGCTGACGATTCGAAAGACGCCCTTGTAAACAGGCACAATGGGGCAGTGCCGGCACAGATGCTTGCAGCCGCGGCTCGCTTCCGTCGAGCCAACGACGCGGTAGCCGTCGCCCGGTACGACCAGATGCGCGTATTTCTCAATCGCGGGCATCCCCGAACGGTCCGGCACTTCGAATTGCAATCGCGTTAGCGAGACCAGCGGCTCGGTTTGCTGCTTGGATTCATGGGATCTGTCCGATGCCAGGCGTTCCGCGAGATGGACAAGCCCCTCCTCGAATTCTCCACCGAGTATCGTTGAAACGCCAAGCGTGCGGAGATAATCCACATTCATGGGCGCATACAAGCCGTAACAGCAATAATGCGCGTCGGGGTTCAGTTTACGCAGCGGAGGAATGAGTTGCGCCGCCAGGCGCGTCGCGGTATGCATTGGCAAATAGATCGCGACCAACTCGGCGCTCCGAATCGCCGCCTCATCGAGCGGCTCTCGCGCCAGATCAAGCGAGGTAACCTGGTGGCCGCGCTTGCGCAGCCAAGCCGCTGGCGACGCCAGCCCAAAGGGCTGCCTTCCCAACTCATAAGTGGATATCAGAACAGTGTTCACTTCCCTCCCAGTATAGCCGCACCGCGCTGGGAAGCGATTTCGGTTATCATAGAAGGCTGCCTTCGACATCGAAAGGATAGTAAGGATGGCCATCAACGCGGGCAATTCTTTCCGCACGCGCGACAAACTGAATGTTGGCGCTCAAACCTTCGACATTCACCGCCTTGAATTCCTCGAAAAACAGGGCGTCGCGGACCTGGCAAAGCTTCCCTTCTCTCTGCGGATTCTTCTCGAAAACCTTCTTCGGTGCGAGGACGGCCGGTTCTTCCACGCCGAGGACATCCAAGCGCTGGCGCGCTGGAGGCCCGGCGCTCCTGAAAAAGAGATCGCCTTCATGCCCGCACGCGTCCTGTTACAGGACTTCACCGGCGTGCCCGCAATCGTCGACCTGGCAACCATGCGTGAAGCCGTGGTGAAAATGGGCGGGAATCCCAAGCGCATCAACCCCCTCTTCCCCGCGGAATTGGTCATCGACCATTCCGTACAAGTGGATAATTTCGGCAATGTCAATGCCTTCGGCTTGAACGCCGAGCTCGAATTCCAGCGCAACGTCGAGCGCTACGCCTTCCTGCGCTGGGGGCAAACGGCATTCCAGAATTTCAAGGTTGTCCCGCCGGACACTGGAATCTGCCACCAAGTAAACCTCGAGTATCTGGCGCGTGTCGTCTGCGCCGTGCCGTTTGGCACCCGAATAGAAGCGTATCCCGATTCCGTCGTGGGAACCGATTCGCATACGACGATGGTGAACTCGCTCGGCGTCTTCGGGTGGGGCGTAGGCGGAATCGAAGCGGAAGCCGCGATGCTCGGTCAGCCTTCTTCGATGCTCATTCCGGAGGTCATCGGTTTCCGCCTCCATGGACGTTTGAGCGAAGGCGCAACGGCGACGGACCTCGTGCTGACCGTCACGGAGATGTTGCGCAAGAAGGGCGTGGTCGGAAAATTCGTCGAGTTTTACGGCTCCGGCCTCTCCAGCCTGAGTGTTCCCGATCGCGCCACCATCGCCAACATGGCCCCAGAATACGGCGCCACGATGGGCTTTTTCCCGGTCGATTCCGAAACGCTCGCTTACCTGCAATTTACCGCACGGTCCTCAGAACAGATCGCCCTCGTCGAAGCCTACTGCAAGGAGCAAATGCTCTTCCGCACCGACGGAACTCCGACCCCGCTCTTCAACGACACGCTGGAATTGGACCTCGGCACCGTCGAGCCCACCGTCGCCGGGCCGAAGCGTCCGCAGGACCGCGTCCCGCTGCGCCAGGCGAAATCTTCCTTCACGAAGGTCGTGGAAGGAACGCCTGTCAAAATCGTTCCGGTCCGCAACAACGGCGACGCATTTAATCTCTCGAGTGGCGCCGTGGTCATTGCCGCCATTACCAGTTGTACCAACACGTCAAATCCCTCGCTCATGATCGGTGCGGGACTGCTCGCAAAAAAGGCTGTCGAGCGCGGCCTCCACGTCAAGCCCTGGGTGAAAACGAGCCTCGCGCCCGGCTCGAAAGTCGTGACTGATTATTTACAGGCCGCGGGCCTTACGCAGTATTTGGACAAGCTGAATTTTCATCTCGTGGGATACGGCTGCACCACCTGCATCGGCAACAGCGGCCCGTTGCCGGAATCCATCGGCACGGCCATTAAGGAAAACAATTTGATAGCCGTCGCGGTGCTCAGCGGGAACCGCAACTTTGAAGGCCGCATTCATCCGATGGTGCGCGCGAACTATCTGGCTTCGCCTCCCCTGGTCGTTGCCTATTCCCTGGCCGGCCGCATGGATCTCGACCTAACGACCGAACCGCTCGGCAGCGATACGGCAGGCAAGCCGGTCTATCTGAAAGACATTTGGCCGTCGCCCCAGGAAATCGAAACCACCGTTCGCGCAGCGGTGTCCACATCGCAATTCAAGAAGCAGTACGGGCAAGTCTACGAAGGCGATACTCGCTGGAAGTCCATGCCCATCCCCCAGGGCGATATTTATAAGTGGGATCCGAAGTCCACCTACATCAAGATGCCGCCCTTCTTCGAAAAAATGCCGAAGGCCCCTCTGGCCCTGGCCGACATTCGCGGCGCTCGTGTGCTTGCGATTCTCGGCGACAGCGTGACCACCGATCACATTTCTCCGGCCGGTTCGATTCCTGTTGACTCACCCGCCGGCAAATACCTCATCGCCAAAGGGGTGAAGCCGCACGAGTTCAACTCCTACGGCGCCCGCCGCGGCAACCACGAAGTCATGATGCGCGGCACGTTTGCGAACATCCGCCTGCGCAACCAGCTCGCCCCGGGCACCGAAGGCGGCTGGACGCTGTACCTGCCTGGCGGCGAAAAGATGTCAATTTACGACGCCGCGGTAAAGTACCGCGAAGCAGGCGTGCCGCTCGTGGTCATCGCCGGAAAGGAATACGGTTCCGGCTCTTCCCGCGATTGGGCTGCAAAAGGAACGCGTCTGCTCGGTGTGCGCGCGGTTATCGCGGAGAGCTATGAGCGCATCCACCGCAGCAATCTAGTGGGCATGGGTGCCCTTCCCCTCGAATTCACGCCGGGGGAAAATCGCGAATCGTTGGGATTGACGGGGCACGAAATTTTCGAAATTGAAGGCGTTGCCTCCCTCGCTCCCAAGAAGGCCATCACCGTGCGCGCGAAATCCGACGATGGAAAAACAAAAACCTTTGCCGCCATCGCGAGAGCCGATACGCCCGAAGAAGTTACCTATTACCATCACGGCGGCATCTTGCAATACGTTTTGCGCCAAATGCTGTAGCGACGGCCTTTGGTCCGGCATTCTTCCTTCAACGAAAGGATTCCTGTGCTGCGCCGAACTTCTTTCCTCTGCCTCCCGTTAGCGTTTTGTGCTTCGGTTTCTGCGGCGCAGCAACAACCGCCGACGCAAACCTCGGTCATTCACGCCGGAAAACTCCTGGATGTGGATTCCGGCCGCCTTCTGCCCAACCAGATGATCCTCATCCGCGGTGGCAAGATTGAAGCCGTTGGTGAACATCTCGCGATCCCGCCAGGCGCACCGCTGATTGACCTTTCCAAATTTACGGTTCTTCCCGGGCTGATCGATTGCCACACGCATCTCGCCGACCTGTCTGATTCCGAGCCGCTCCATGTTTTGCAAAAGACTTCTGCGGAAATCGCCTACGCCGTCATTCCCAACGCCCGCGTCACGCTTCTCGCCGGCTTCACAACTGTCCGCGACGTCGGCACTTACCGCGCTTTCAATGATGTCGCGTTGCGCGACGCCATCGCCCGCGGCGACGTCATCGGCCCGCGCATGTTCGTCGCCGGAGCCTACATCACGATCAGTGAAGGCGCGGGTGCCATGACCGGCCTTGCGCCGGACATCCAGCTTCCTTGGGATCTCCACTATGGCGAAGCCAACAGCCCGTGGGAAGTCCGCCAGAAAGTCCGTGAGCTCGCTCATCGTGGTGCGGACCACATCAAGATTCTCTCCACGGGCGCCGTGCTCACTCACGGAAGCAATCCTAAATCGATCGAATTCACTCCCGAGGAATTGCAAGCCGCAGTGGATGAAGCGCGCAACTTTGGTCTTCGTGTTGCAGCTCACGCGCACGCCGCAGAAGGCATCAAGAACGCCATCCGCGCCGGCGTTGCCTCCATCGAACACGCCACGCTCATCGACGACGAAGGCATTGCTCTCGCCAAGGAGCACGGCACCTATCTCGATATGGATATCTACGACGAGGAATGCATTCAGGACTCAGGCAAACAGAGCCAGACCCCTGCGGATTTTCTCGAGCACGACCGTGGCCTGGGCGAGATTCAGCGCCGCAATTTCACCAAGGCCGTGCGCGCCGGCGTCAAGATGTCGTTCGGTACAGACGCCGGTGTCTGCCCTCATGGCATCAACGCGCGCCAGTTTGCATTCATGGTGAAGTACGGCATGACGCCCCTGCAGGCCATTCAGTCCGCTACCAGGAATGCCGCCGATCTCATTGGTAAATCTGATGTGCTCGGCTCGCTCCAGCCCGGAGAGTACGCCGACATCATCGCCGTTTCGGGCAACCCGCTCGAAGGCATCAGGCTTCTCGAAAACGTCAAGTTTGTGATGAAGGAAGGAAAAATCTACAAGCAGGAACAGTGATTGCTCGATCGCAGCTCACTCCGCTGCGTTGCCTTGTTGCGGGGCGGATTTGATCCGCAACAATAAAGCAATTCCAAGAATAATGGAGACGAGGCTCGCCGTCTGCGCATTCGACATGCCGAAAAAAGACTTCGGGTTGATGCGGATATACTCGATCAGGAACCGCGCGATGCCGGTCAAAATCAGATAGCCGCAAAACACTCTGCCAGGCGCGCCACCTCTGCTCAAAGTTTTCTTACCTATCTGCCACAACATCACCGCAATCAGCATCCAAATTAGAAATTCGTAGATCGGCGTCGGATGCACGCGCTCCGTTGTCGGAACTACGCCATTCGGAAAACTCATTCCCCACGGCAGCGACGTCGGAACTCCGTAATCGCCGTCGCCCGAGAGCAAGCATCCAATCCGCCCGATCGCGTAGCCCACCGCTGCGGCGGGCGAGCACACGTCCATGAATTCCAGCACAGGAATTCGAAAATGCTTCGCCAAAAAAATCAGCGCGACAAAACCACCAAGGAACCCGCCGAACCACGCAAACCCGTAGCGGCTGAGGAGTTGAGGCCATGGGTCCGCAAAAAACTCCCGCGGGCTTTCCAGCACGTGATACAGCCGCGCTCCCACCAAGCCGCTGAGACCCGCAACCCCGATGATCAAAAATCCTTCGTCGTGATGGCCCGGCTCTTTGCCTTCCTTCAAGTAGCCATGTTTCAGGAAACCTTCGCGGCGCCGGTCGAAATCCGCCTGCAACACGTACGCCGCGACCAGCAAGCCCGTCGCCACCATGAGGCCAAACGTCGGAATCGTAAGCGGGCCAAGATGGAGGAAAGGAATCATCGATAGAGAAGTATCGTTGGCGAAGCAAATTCGCCTTCGAAAGTATACACGAGCGGCACTTCAGCTCCTTCCCCAATGCAGCGCAGCTCCCAGCACTACCCAGATTGCAAACGCAATCCATTCGGCCGGCGAAAAGTGCCCCGGAAAAGCCGGCAGCACTTTCATCAGAACTAGTATTAACGAGACTAGAATTCCCAGCCCCGCCACCAATCTCATTCCTGTGCGTTTCTCCACCATCCAGAAGGAAGCGCAGGCCGCAAGCCAGCCCAGGGCTGACGCCATCGATCCGACTTCCGTTACCGGTACAAGCAGGGCATCGCCCAGCAGCAGGCCGCCCAGCGTCCCCGCGGTAATCCCCAATACGGCCACCGAAGGCGTGAGAAATTCCGAATGTATCGTTCCGAAACCCGGATGGATCGTCCGGCGCCGCCCAAACGCAAACAGCATCCGGCTCGAGGCCACAAAATTTCCGTTAAAGCACTGAAACAGCCCGAACATGGCCATCACCAGAATCAGCCGCACCGGCCATCGGGCGCGGACCGCTTGTTCAAAGGCAATGGCCGTCGCGAAGTGTTTCCCGAGCAATCCTTGCCAGGGTGCCACGTAAGCCACTGCGGCGATCGTCAGAACATAGAAACCCGCCCCCACGAGAAGCGCCAACGCGATGGCGCGAAAGAATTCCGTCGAGCGAAAATCCCGGTGTGCTTCCTCCGCCACTTTCGGCACCGATTCGAATCCGGTCATGAAATACGGCACGATCTGCAGTGTCAGCAGAATCGACACAAACGGAGTCGCGCGAAACGCTGGCTCAAAATTTGCCGGCTTGCCGTGCGCGCTGCTGATTCCCAGCAGCGCAACAAAAACGAGCAGTACCGTCGTCGTCGTCCAGTTCTGGAAACTGGCGCTCAGGCGAATTCCTCTGTAATTCAAGATCGCGAGAAATACTGTGAGTGCAATTCCCAATATCAATCGCGGCAAAAAAATCGGCTGCCCCGCTACTTGGTACAATTCATAAGAATTCAGCGACGGAAAAATGTACGCGGCGAGCTTCCCCAGCGCCACCGCTTCCCACGGGCACACAATGAAATACGCCAGCAACATCATCCAGCCTGTGAAGTAACTCACGATCGGCGGAAAAACTTGCGCTGTGTACGCCGCTTCGCCCGCCGCATCCGGAAGCCGTTTCACCCATTGACCATAAACATATCCCACCGGCAGCAGCAGAATTCCCCCCAGCGCAAATCCCAGAATCGCGCCGAGCGGCCCTCCCCGCCCCAGCCAATCGTCCATGAGCACCAGCCATCCGACGCCCACCATCGTGCCGAAGGCCAGCGCAAAGTAATCCTTCAGGCGAAGTTTGCGTGCGAGTGTGGTCATCTAGAGGACGCAGAGCAGCTCGAACAGAAGATTCGCGGCCAACAGCGAGGTGATCTCGCCGTTGTCGTAGGGTGGTGAGACTTCCACAAGATCGCATCCGACAATGTTCAAACCGCGCAGAGCGCGCACGAGCTCCAGAATTTGCACGCTCGTCAATCCGCCCACCTGCGGCGTACCTGTTCCGGGGGCAAAGGCCGGATCAACCACGTCGATATCGAGCGTGACGTACACCGGCTTGCGCCGGAACGCGCGCAGGTGGCTCCGCACGGTGGCCATGCCCTTCTCGTGAAATTCTTCCGCGGTTACCATCCGGACCTTATGTACTCGCGCGAAGTCAAAATCCTCTTCCCCATACACTTGCCCGCGCAGGCCAACCTGCAGCACATCGCCATCCTGCAGCAGCCCTTCTTCAAACGCGCGCCGGAACGGCGTGCCGTGCGAATACTTGCTGCCAAAATACTCGTCCCACAAATCGTTGTGTGCATCAAACTGAATCAATGAAACAGCTCCGTGCTTTTTCGCCACCGCACGCAAAATCGGCAGGCTGATGGAGTGATCCCCTCCCACGCATACGCAGCGCACGCCCGCGTCGAGCAGCGGGCGGATTCCCCGCTCGATGCGGCCAAAAGTGTCCTCAATCGAAAGCGGATTGACGCTCAAGTCGCCGAAGTCCGCCGTGCGGTGCTTGGCAAATGGATTCACCTTCAACACCGGATTCCAGGGCCGGATAATCGCAG
>QHYN01000208.1 GCA_003224145.1 Acidobacteriota bacterium | reverse complement strand
GATGGCCTCGCTCACGATTTGCCACATCACTTCTCCCGGCACGTCCGGCGTGGCGAATGGTTTCACCACGCGGAAGCACACCTCCGTGAACGGCAACCGCCGGAACTCTTCGAGTTCCGCAGGCGAATGGCGCGCAATTTCCATCGGCATGTACAGCCCGCCGTCCGGCGCGAGCCCGCGCAGCACCGCGCCTCGCAACGAGGTGAGCGGAGCCTTTCGCGATGTGCTTCCATATCTCAAGAATTTTCGTCCCTGCACTAGTCTTATTTAGACTAGTCTCATTTAGACTAGCCCAAGCGGCTGCTCGCGATCTTGGTCCGAACCATGGTCAGGAATGCTTCAGCATCCAGCGCCGTGTCCCGCAGCGCCGACACCGGCAGCGTGCAATGCGCCAGCGCTTCGTAGCTTCGGCGTCGCGCTTCGATCAGCGCCGGATAACACCGCGTCACCGTTTCGCGCGGCGCTTCTCCGGGCTTCGGCTGGAATGCGCCGCGCCACAAGACCGGCTTCGGATCATGCAAATATCTTTCGACGAGCACTTGCAGTTCTTCCGCCGACGCCGCCAGGTACACAATGGTCATCTGCCGCCGCAATCTCATCAGCAAATGATTTCCCGTATAGATCACGCTCCCAGTGGTATCCAGGACCAAAGCTTTTTCTGGCTGCCTTTCGAGTTGCACCAAAGCTTCGTCCAGCGTGTGAACCTCTTCCGCTAAATATTCCGCTTCCCTTTCCGCATAGGTGGGGCTGTCCGGCCACCCCATCCACGCGGCCACGCCGCTAATTCCCACGTAGGCCCCGACGGCAAGCCTCGGCGCAAGCTTTTGCTCAATGTGGTCATCGCAGGAGATGGCCGGAACGCCACTCTCCGCTAACTTCTTTTTCCAGAAGGTCTTCCCGGTACCGGACATGCCGATCAAGGCAATTCGCAGAGGTCCAGCAATGCGCACTTCGGCAGGCATAAGAGAATCTCCTACGATAGCTTGATACCTGTAGCCTGAGCAACACGCTCGACACCATGTCCACCCGAACTATCCATGCAGACCTGGAACCTGTCCTCCAGGACGGCTTGCGGCCCTCCTAGCCAAGTGGTAGCTTGAAAAGGACCTTTGCTGCTTCAGGCAGCATCGGTCCGGCGGCACTTCGGGAGCTCCGGAAGATTTTTTCGTGGCCCAGGTTCGAGGAAATTTTCGACGGACAATTTGAGCATGACCCCGGCGATTCCGGGGCCAACTTAAAACCCACGCTGCAGATTTTTCGTGACGCGAGTGCAATCCGGCAAAGCCGGAGCGGGCAAAGAGCCCTGAGAAAGAACTGCTTGCGCGCGGGGTTTTTGTGTCTTACTGGTTTCGCAACGACAATCGATTGCCGCAAGCGCGGCTGGCCATAGCATCCTATGTTATTGTGGGCATGGTTGGCGTGTTGCTGCTCGGCTTCTGGAAACTCCAGGTCATCGACTCCGACAAGTACGCTTCCCTGGCAGAGCGCAATCGCGTTCGTGAAATTCCCGTGATCGCGCCACGCGGCCGCATGCTGGACCGCGACGGCCGCGTGCTGGTGGACAACCGGCCCTCCTTCAGCGTTCTGCTGCTGCGTGACGAGCCAGTCCTGGTGGAAAAATATCTTCCCGCCATTTCCGAAGGCCTTGGAATTTCGCTGGATGATTTGAAGGACCAGCTCAGCAATACAAAAAATCTCCCCAAATTTCAGTCCATCATCATCAAACCGGAGGCTTCGCCCGCGGACATCGCCTACATCGAATCGCACAAATCCGACATTCCAGTGCTGGAAATGATTTCCGTTTCCCGCAGGCGCTACCTGCCGGACGGTTTCCTTTCTCATGCCGCGGGCTACGTGGGTGAAGTCAGCGAGCAACAGATTGAAGCGAGCAACGGCAGGCTGCGTATGGGGGACTTTGCGGGAAAATTTGGCCTGGAACGGCAATACAATGACATCCTGATGGGCACCGACGGCAAGCGGCGCGTCATCGTCAACAGCATCGGAAAAGAAGTGGGCCCGCTTCCCACGCAGGAAGCGATTCCCGGCAAACAGATTCAGCTCAGCATCGACCTAGACATGCAGCAAGTGGCCGAACAGTCCTTGGGCGCCCGCCCCGGTGCCGTCGTTGCACTCGATCCGCGCAGCGGCGAAGTCTTGGCCATGGCTAGCCATCCCGCGATTGACCCCAATGATTTTGCCATCCGCATCTCTGCGGAAGAGTGGAAGAAGCTCAATGACGACCCGGAGCGTCCCTTGCTGAATCGCGCGATTCAGGCGCAGTTGGCTCCAGGCTCCGTTTTCAAGATTGTCATGGCTACCGCCATGTATGAGACAAAGGCTGTCCCTGAAAGCTTCAGCGTGTTTTGCCCGGGTTATGGCACGTTCTACGGCCGCCAGTTCAAATGCTGGGTCTTTGGCAAGAGTTCCCACGGTGTGGTGGACGTACACAGGGCCGTCAATCAGTCCTGCGACGTTTTCTTCTACAACCTTGGTGTCCGGCTTGGTATCGATCGCATTTCCTACTACGCCACCAAGTTCGGCCTCGGCCGCAAGACCGGCATTGACCTGCCCTCCGAAGAACCCGGCCTGATGCCCAGCGAAGATTGGGTGCAGCGCGTATTTCACCGGAAGTGGTACCCCGGCGAGACTGTCTCCGTTGCCGTTGGCCAGGGCGCCGTCATCACGACTCCGCTGCAACTCGCGCGCCTTATCGGCGGCATCGCCTCCGGCGGCGTCTTCATGCAGCCGCACATGCTCAAGGATGCGCCGAATGTCAACGAGGACAAGTTCCCTCTCTCAGAGTCCACCATCGAAAAAATAACGGACGACATGTACGGCGTGGTGAACAGTGGCGGAACGGGTGCCGCGCTCAAGCTTCAAGGCATCGAGTTCTCCGGCAAATCCGGCACTGCCCAGGTGATCGGCTATGCTACCCGCGACCGCTTTGGCAAGCAGAAGAAATTTCTCGACAATGCCTGGTTTGTCGGTTATGCACCGCGCCGCAATCCGGAGATTGTCGTCTCGGTGCTGGTGCAGGAAAGCGGAAAGCACGGCGGCGAGGCTGCGGGACCTGTGGTGCGTGATATTATTAAGGCCTATTACGATAAGAAGAACAAGAAGACCCAGGGGCAGTTCACTGCCGATGCCAAGCGCCCTGAACCCCAGCGCCCACGCGTTCCAGCGGCAATGGCTGCTTCACGAGTGGCACTCAAGACAGAGGAAACGGCTGACACCACGCCGGCCAATCCAGACCGCGAACCCGAGCGTTGAGGACACCATGAAACAAATTCAAAAAGGCCATTCGCTCCGACTCCTATTTCCCGTTTGCAGTCAAAAGTTTTGTCTGGCTTTCAACTTTCGACTTTGAACTTTCAACTTCCTTTATGAAAGACGCGCCGGGAACACGCGATTACGACTGGTGGCTTCTCGCCATTCTCGCGACCATCTGCGCCCTCGGCGTGATTGAGATTTATTCCGCCACCCACGGCAGTTCCCTTGCCGGCATGCACATGAAGCAGGTGCGCTGGCTGGCCGTCGGTTTCATTTTGATGTTCGCGCTTTCGCGGGTGGACTATCACCTGATTTTGGACCAGGCTCCGATTCTCTATCTTTGTGGCCTGGCGGCACTCGTAGCCGTTCTTCTCATTGGGCGCACCCATTTTGGCGCCAAGCGCTGGATCCCTATTCCCGCCCTGGGGGAATTTGTCCAGGTGTCAGAATTGGTAAAATTGATTATAATAGTTGTGTTGGCGCGCTTCTTTGCGGAAGTGAGCTCCGATGAGCTTGATTTGCGGGACCTCATCAAGGCAGGATTGTTAGTGGGTGTTCCGCTGATCTTGATCCTCAAGCAGCCCGATTTGGGCACGGCGCTTGTGCTCATGCCGATGCTGGCAGTAGGTGCCTTTTTGGCGGGCTTAAAGTGGCAACATGCGGCGGCTTTTTCCCTAGTAGGGGTTCTGCTCGTGGGGGCGGTTTTTTATCCCCCCGTCAGCCGGCGCATCCTCAAGCCGTACCAGCGGGAGAGAATCACCTCTTTCCTGCACCCGGAAGATGACGCCAAGGGTTCCGGCTACCAGCTTTTGCAGTCAAAGATTGCCGTAGGTTCCGGCGGGTTCTGGGGCAAAGGGTTCGGCAATGGCACGCAGAATCAACTGGGCTACATCCCGGTCCGTTATTCGGATTTCATCATGTCGGCTTGGGCTGAAGAACAGGGCTTCAAAGGCGTGCTCTTGGCTCTCGGGTTGTACATGGCGCTTCTGTTGCGTTTAGTGCAGAATGCTCAACGCGCGAAAGATCGCGCGGGAATGTTTCTGGTCATGGGCGTCGCGGCAGCGCTGGGGTTCCATGTGTTGGTCAACGTGGCGATGGTGATCGGCGCGATGCCCGTCACCGGCATCCCGTTGCCGTTGATGAGCTACGGGGGCTCCGCCACGCTGTTTGTTTTCCTGGCGATTGGTCTGGTGATGAATGTACGGCTTCGTCGCTTCGTCAACTGACGCGGCCGCCAGTGCCGTGTGACATTCCTGCTCCGTCGGAATGCACCGGAAGAGAAATTAGAATTGTTGATCCCGGCCCCGCCGGGGTCACAGGCAAAAAGGATTTTTAGAGTGAGGACTGCATCGTCCGCCGTTTGCCCGGCTCGTTTCCGGCAACGTACCAGCCTCGATAGTCTGAGGAAGTTTCTTCTCTCTGGCTTCGAACGCCAAGCCGCTTCCCTACAAGTGTGCCACGCGTGCATCCCGGCGCTGCCGGGAGCGGCTCCGATTTCTCGGACCCCCGACGGGCAGAAGCTCGCGGCGATGCGTCCTGCGGTCAACTCCGGCCTCTCCGGCGTACCGCGCAAGGAGTTTTTATGTCGAAAGAATTGGTTATTTCCGCGGCCTCCCACGAACGGCGGGCTGCGATACTTGAAGAAGGTCAGTTAGTCGAGATTTATATCGAGCGCGAAAAAGAATTCGCTCTCGTCGGCAGCATCTACAAAGGAAAAGTCACCCGCGTTCTCCCCGGGATGCAGTCCGCCTTCGTGGACATTGGCTTGGATGGTGACGCTTTCCTGTACGTCAGCGACGTTTTCGAGAACCTCGAGGACTACGATCACCTCCAGCCCCACGAGGGGCAAGGTCAGCTCGCGCCGCTCCCACCCGCCATTGGCTCAACCGTCGAAGTGCTCCCGGGCGAAACTCTGGCACGCGCGAGCGAGCGTCACGATCAAGGGCACCACGAGGAGTTTCCCACAAGAGCGGCCTCCGATCAGGAGCAGGCATCGCCGGAGGTGCCCCACGGCGCCAGCGAAGCTCAATATTTCCAAGAACAACCTGGGGTAGATCAACTCCCGCCGCGGGAAAACGATCTCGCCCTGGCGCCGGAGGAACGCCAGCCAGATTCGAACGCTTCTGCTCCACAGAAATTCTCAACGCATTACAATCCCACTCAGAATTACTCCAACCGCTCCGGGAATGACCGCCAGGGCCAGAATTATGGCCGCGGCGGCGATCGTGGTCGCGGTGGCCGTTGGGGACGTCGTGGTGGGGGTGGGCGCCAGCGTGGCGGGCGTCAGCAGGGGGGCCCAGGCGGCAGAAATCTCCCTCCTTCGAAGTATGCCTCGCCCCAGAGTGGCGAATTTCGCGGATACGACAGTCGCGGGGGGCAGCAGCACGGCGGATACGACAATCGCCGTCAGGAAGGTCCACGGGCTTCGGCCTCCCCCTCGGCGGACATCACCGAAGAAACACTCCTTCTGCCAGGTGAATCGCTGGCGAAATATCGTGGCAAACCCATAGCAGCTCAATCGCCCGTTCCGATCGTGGAGCAGGAGTCACGGGACGAGTCCGTCCCCAATGATGAAATTTCGCCGCGCCCGGCAAGCAGTCTCCCGAGTGCCCCTTCGGGCGGTGGTAGTGTTCCCCGCCGCTTTTCGGGTGGCCTGCCAAGCTGGCTCCTTGCGGATGCTGCCGCGGAAGCGCCTTCCGCGACTGGCGCCAAAGAAACCGAAGCGCCGGAGGCGCCCACGGCACACAAAGCCGAACCGGGGCACAGCGATGCCGATCTAAACGAGGATCAGGTCGACGCGTTGGCCGCCGATCTCGTCGAGGCCAAACACGAGGAAGCCACGGCCGAAGCGGAAGCGGACGCTCTTGTCGGTGGCGCCGTCTTTGAAGAAGAAGAGGACACCGAAGAGGAGACCGAGACCGAGGCTGCGGCGGAAACTCATGCCGAGGAAGTCTCGAGTCTCACGGAAGAAGAAACGGCCGAGGTGGAGGCCGGCCGCGCCGCCGATCGCGCGGATTTCGCCTTGGATGTTGCGCAAGAGAGCGCCGAGCACGCCGCAGCCGTGGGCGTGCCCCATGAAGACGAACTAGAGCATGGCGAACAGGAAGAAGAATCCGCACACGACGAGCCTGGCCCAGAAGAACAGCTCGAAGCCGAACACCTTGCCTCTGAAACCGAAGTGATCGCGGCATCCTCCGGCGAACCTGTTGCGGAGGCGGCCATCATCGAGGACGACGTCATACTTCTCCCCGGCGAAACCCGCTCTCCGCGGCCCAGCGGCCCCGCCGCTCCCCGCAGCGATTTTCCCCGGGACTCCGCGCGCATTGGCGGCAGCCCGCATTCGCGCTTCCAGCGGCCTTTCCGGGGCCGAGACCGCGGCGGCCGCCCGGATCGCCATGGCGGTGATCGAGGCCGTTCGCGATTCGAACGGCGTGGTCCGGGCGGTCCGCGTCATGACCGCGGCCATTTCGGCGCGCCGCGCCGTCCGCAGCTCATTTCCGAAATGCTGAAGGCCGGCCAGGATATCGTTATCCAGATCGCCAAGGAGCCTCTCGGAAAGAAGGGCGCGCGCATCACCAGTCACGTGGCCTTGCCCGGCCGCTTCCTGGTGTATATGCCCACGGTTCATCACACCGGCGTCTCGCGCAAAATCGTTTCCGCGGAAAACCGTGCGCGCCTTCGCCGCCTCGTGAGCGAGGCAGGTAGCACCTACCCCGGCGGCTTCATCGTGCGCACCGCCGCGGGCGGCGCCACCGACGAGGAAATCCGCGCCGATATTGAGTTCCTCGGCAAAACCTGGAACGAAATCAAGCAGCGCAGTGAGGAACGCAAAGCTCCTGCTCTGCTCCATCGCGACCTCGACCTGGTCGAACGCATGCTTCGCGATTACGTCAGCGACGACTTCACCGCCATTTGGATCGACAGCGAAGAGGAGTACGGCAAAGTCGTCGAGTTCGTCAACCGCTTCCAACCCAAACTCATCAACAAGGTAAAGCTCTACACCAAGGAAACACCGATCTTCGAAGAGTTCGGCATCCAGCATGAACTCGACAAGGCCCTGCGCGCCAAAGTGTGGCTGAAATCCGGAGGCTATATCGTCATCAACCACACCGAAGCGCTCGTGGCCATCGACGTCAACACCGGCAAGTTCGTCGGCAAGGGCTCCACGCGCCTCGAGGACACCATCGTCAAAACCAATCTCGAAGCGGTGAAGGAAATCGTCCGGCAGATTCGCCTGCGCGACCTCGGCGGCATTATCGTCGTCGACTTCATCGACATGGAAGAGCGCCGCAACCGCGAAAAAGTCCTGCAGGCGTTGCAGCAGGCCCTGGAGCAGGACAAGGCCCCGTCAAAAGCGCTCTCCTTCAACGAGTTTGGCCTTGTTTGCATCACCCGCAAGCGCACCAAGCAGGCGCTTGAGCGCGTCCTCTGCCAGCCCTGCCCCTACTGCACCGGCTCGGGCATGGTCAAGTCCACCCCCACGCTCTGTTACGAAATCCAGGCGGAGGCCCGCAAAATGGCTCTGGCCGACCAGGAAAGCCCGAATCTCACGCTTCGCGTGCATCCGGAAATTGCCAAAGCGCTCAAGACCCGCGAATCCATGCTCATCGACGAGCTCGAGCAGACCACGCACAAACACGTCATCATCCAGTCCGACGCCACGCTCCACTGGGAGCAGTACGACATCTACTAACCCTCAATGTAGGGGAGGCAGCGCCGCTGCGTCGCACCGCATCATGGCAACCCATTCAAAGAACGCCCGGGCCGATGACAGGCCCGGGTATCTGTTTCTTGGCCTTGCTCCGTTCCGTCAACAGTCACAGGCAATTCATCCAGTAACCGCACCCGGAAAAAAACATGTAACCACGCGCCCGAAAATCCAGTAAGTAGGTATAGAGAGTGGTGGATGGACCTGCTGGACCGATTCGCCGCGGGCGACTTGGAGGCCTTCGAGGCCCTCTTTCGCCAGCACCAGAAAGAAGTTTACGCCTGGATCGTTCGCATCGTCCGCGACTCCGGCATCGCCGAGGACCTGACCGTGGAAACTTTCTGGCGCATCTACAAGTATCGAGCACGCTTCGATCCCGCGGGCAACTTTCGCGCTTGGGCGCGCCGCATCGCCACCAACGTGGCCTTGGACCATCTGAGACACGTGCGCCGCGAAACGGAGCTCTCAGACGATTATCCCTCCGCAACGGGCGGCGATCCCGCTCTCCGCAGCGAGCTGCGCGGCCAAATCAAGCAGGCTTTCCTCGAGCTCCCGGCGAAGTACCGCCTCGTGGCCACCCTGGCGCTGATCGAAGACCAACCGTACAACGACATCGCCGAGGCCGCGGGCATTTCTGCTGCGCTGGTAAAAATTCGCGTCTTTCGCGCCGTTCGCATCTTGCGCAAAAAACTCAATTCCCTGGGCGTGGAGGTTTCCGCAAAATGAGCAATCAGGAAAACGAAAAACAACTCCAGGCGCTCCTCAAGCAAGCGCTCCCTCCCGTGAAGAACACCGAACTCCCGCGGGATCTCTGGCCGCAAATGCTGCGTCGCCTCGATGCCCAGCCGCTCCGCATTCCCTGGTTCGACTGGGCTCTTGCCGCGGTCTTGGCCGCCGCTCTCTTGTTCTTTCCCGGAACCATTCCGGCATTGCTCTATCACTTGTGAGCCAGGAGGTCTTTATGAACCGGCACCCTTATCTCCGCGCATACATGGCCGGCATCGTTGCTCCCACTGTTTTCCTTCTCGTCGTCGCCACTGCTTTTGCCATGATGCGCTACGTCTTTAACGTACCCGTGCCCATCGAACGCGTAATCGTATTTCCCATGGCCGTCGTCCCCAACCTCTGGGGTTTGTGGAACATGCTCTTTGTCGCTCTCCGCGGGCGTCTGCATCTTTCCATCGGACTTCACGGAGCGCTGCTGCCGATTTTGCTCGCGCCGCTCGGGATTGTTGTCGCCAGTCTTCTGAATTTTCCCATCCCCAACTTTGCCGCCCACGCTTTCCCGATTGCCGCGCCAGTGGGGTTGATCGTTTACTACCTCGCCTGGAAATACGTGGTCAGCTTCTTCAATCGCGTTCTCGAACTCGCCTGAGCTGCGGCACATTGGCCTCGCGCCGCATGCTGACTTCCTCGGCGCTTTTCTTCATGTCTCCGCTATTTCGAAAGGGATAACCAGGTTCAGAAATGCGCCCGGCTTAGCCAGATCCTGTAATCAAAGGATGGTTGCACCGGAGCCGCTGATGACTTCATCCGCTTTGCCATCCGGCTTCCAATCGGCGGTCCGTTTTTACTTCTCTTTCGGCGCTGAAATTTGCTGCTTCTCATCCACAGAAAAGAGCAGATAATTGCTGAAACTGTGGATCCGGTGGATGCGGTGTCCTTTCCATTCGGAGTACAATTCCGCGGTCTGCGGCAGCCACATTTGCACATTGCGGTTCCGGAAGCTCACCGGTCCATATTCGACCACCATGTGATCGGCAACCAGACGGATTTGCGGTATCTTGGCCACCAGGTCTGTTTCCATGCGCAAAATCTGATAGCTGTCCGTCGCGATCATGGCGCGTCCTCGTACTCCCACCGGAAACGCGGGACCGTTCTGGCCGATTCTATACTCTCGGAAGGTATTCGGCTTATCGGCTCTCTGGCGGAAGTGCACTTGCCAGACGGGCTGTCCATTCCACCGGCCCAGGCCCTCGCAGCTCATCTCAAAGTTTCCAGCATTGTATGGATGAAAAATCAGCGCTAAAGCGGGCAGCCCCAGGGTCGCCACGCCGCCTGGGAATTCCACGGGCGAATCACCGTGTAGTCGATACTCCTCGACGTTCAGAATTCCTGGCCGAGTTTCTTCGATAGCTACGACGTAATTGAATTTGCGCGTTTCCGGAGACCCTGCAACCCCCGACTTATTGATCGATTCGTGTTTCAGGAATTCGTTCGCCGTAAACCGGTCCACGCTCTTCACAAATTCCAGAACCCGCTTCCCGGTCTTCTGAAGCACTTCGTCCAATGCGCATACGGCCCCAGGCTCCACCGCGGGTACCGTCTCGTCCACGTCAGGCGGCAACCAACTGGACGGAAGGGGCGGCGCGACGGCCATCTCCGTTGCCGTCGAAGTCTTCACCTCGGCAACAGCCGCTGCGGATGCTGGCTTCACCTCGACAGCGGCCGCTGCCACGTTCGGAGAAACCGCTGGCGCGGAAATCTGCAAACTCTCGAGCTGCTTGCGCGCCCCGGCGTTTTCAGGATGATTCTGAACGTACTCCTGCAGAACTTTCGTGGCGCGTTCCTTGTTTCCACTCTCGACTAACGCACGCGCCAGCAGCGGCTGGACATTCGCAGCCTCTCCGTGGCCCAGCTCCAGCGCCCGCTCAGCTTGTTTGATCGCCTCTTCGGCTTGCTGCTGCTGCAAGCGGACTTCCGCAAGGATCGCATGCGCCCGCCAGGAAGAGGGATCGGCGTCAACGGCGCGCTTCACATAAGATTCCGCATCCGGGAGTCTTCTCTCGCGCATCAGCGCCTCGCTCAGAGCAAGCAGCGCGGAGGTATGCTTGGGATCGAATTCGAGAGTCTTTGTCCAGTACGACTTGGCCTTCTCCAGATCCTTCAATTGCGAGAAGTACGCGCCGAAAAGATAATTCACTGCAGGGTGATTCGGAGCCAGGCGATAGGCCGCATCCAGATGACTCCGAGCGTCCGCCGGCTTGTTGGCGCGCAACGCCTCCAGCGCCTTGCCCAGCTCTTTCTGTGCTTTCGGAGCGAGCATGATTCGTGACGGGCCCGCCGCCGCCTTTTCCACGTTCGACGCCGGCCGCATCGCAATCGTGACTCGCGCTGCTCCCGAATTGTAGCTGTTAAATTCCTCGATCGCGTTTTCATAACCGGGCGCGACGACCTGGATGGTATATGAACTTGCAGCAAGCCCACTGAATTTTATGTTTCCTCCCAGCGTTGTTCCTTGACCGGCGACTTGGCCCGTCGGGGAAGTCAAGGTAACTACGGCCGTCACCTCGATGGGAGCGCCGTCTGCCCCCCTCACATAAACATCCATGTCGATCGTTGGATCGCCCCCGTTAAGCGCCGTCGCACCTCTGTTCGTAGTACCAGGGCTTGGCACTGGCCGCTGTCCGAAAACAGCAGGCGGTAACGCCGTGCACACGAGAAGCGCGAGGATTACACAATGCTGAGAGCCTGGCAAAAACATGGCCAACTCCACGTACCGGGGAGAACCTCAGAATGGCGGTATCATACACCCGCCACCTGATTAGTGCGAAGTACCGCAAAATCGTGACAGCTCCGTGCCCGCCTCTCCTTCCCGAATCGTCTCCAGTCTTGGCTCCCCCCTGTCCCCCGGGTCAGTTTCCAAACTGGGCAAGCCCATACCTTTTCCGTGTTGTCTCCTGAGGCGGCGCACGACACCATTGAATTCACGTTGCTCCCTCCCGCCTGGAGCAATTTCAATTTTGCCATTCGAATAAGGGAGGTCTTATGTGGTCCAAGCAGCAATCGGTAGCGGAACCGCCCGCGGTTTCGCCTTCTCCAGCTTCACCGTCTCCAGTCGTTCCTTTTAACGTGCCCCCGTCAGGACGCCTTGGCAGCACCCCGGCTCGCAGTGGTGCGCGCCTCGGCGCAAGCATCCAAATCAAAGGTCAGGTCACCGGCTCGGAAGACTTGCAGATCGACGGCATCGTCAATGGCCCCATCTCGCTCCAGGGCCATGAACTGACCGTCGGCTCCGCGGCCCAGCTCACTTCCGAGATTCATGCTGGCCACGTAGTCGCCTACGGCAAAGTCGTCGGCAATGTACACGCCCGCGGCCGCGTCGACATCAAGAAGGACGGCTCCATCATCGGCGACATTTCCTCCGCGCGCATCAGCATCGAGGACGGCGCCCATTTCAAGGGCCGCATTGAAATCGACCCGACCAAAAACCCATCCGCCGCCAATTAACGGTACCCGGATTGCCGAGTCAGTTCACGGAATGGAGCACGCCTTAATTTGGCGCGCGACTGCGCGGCGCCGTTTTGCCCAGGAGGTGGGGGCTTCAGCCCCCACGCACCCCGCGAGATAAAAGGACCGGCTTTAGCCGCTGAAGTCTAACCAAGAAAAGCTCCGTCATCGCCCTTCCAGCTTGTGGATTGGCAAGCAAACCTCGCGAATTCCTGCTTTGTTTTCGAATTTCTCTTTTCTAATCTCGAACCTCTAGCCCCCTGAATACCTTTGCTCCTTCCACGGATCCCCGTACGCGTGATACCCGTTCCGTTCCCAAAACCCCAGCCGGTCGTGGTCCAGCAACATAAACCCGCGCACCCACTTCACGCTCTTCCACCCGTATAAATGCGGCACCACCAGCCGCAGCGGCCCCCCATGCTCCGCGGCTAAAGGCTCACCGTCGTGATCGAACGCAAACAGCACGTTCGGCCGCAGTAAATCCTCGAGCGGCACGTTCGCTGTGTAGCCTTCTTCCGCTTGCACCAGCACAAACTGTGCTTCCGGCTTCGGCTTCACCAGTTTCAGTACTTCCGTGAACAACACGCCTTTCCACCGGTTGTCCAGCCGGCTCCAGCGCGTCACGCAGTGAAAATCCGAAGTCACTTCCGTCTGTGGCAGCGCCCGAAACTCTTCCCATGTCAGCCGCTTTGGCTCTTCCACCAATCCCGAAATCTTGAAGTCCCACTTCGCCGCATCAAAACTTGGCACACTCCCGTACTGCAGCACCGGCCATTTCAGCGTCAATGACTGCCCGGGCGGCAGCCGCCCTTCCGCTTTCGCCTTCTTCTCCAGCTCTCTCCGGTCCCCTAAGTCTGCAAACAATCCCATCGTTCTCTCCCGCAGCATTAGATACCCGTTCGCCCGAATGGTTTCTTACGCCACCGCTAGCCGTACCTGTTCCACCGTTTCCTTGTGCGCCGCCAGACGGGTCGAACCACTGTAGAAATCCCATGTATACTTGCATCGACCGGCCTGCGCGCAACCGAACAGATACCGGAAGGAGGTGGCTCACTTGGCCTTCTCCGCCTTGCCTGGGATAATACGTTGCCTCTTTGCGGTTTTTTGCATTGTTTCCCTTCCTTTTATCGCCCAGGAGAATGTACCACCCCCCAAGGACACACAACTTCCGGCCGCCTCAAGTGCCCAAACAAATTCGGGGGCAGTGGCTCCGGCCTCCGAAAGTCCGATCCCAGGCCTGATTCGCTCCGCCGACCAAGCCGCTAGGAATCGGGACTACTCGACGTGCGCTCAACTCCTCGAGAAAGTAGTCGCCATCGACCCGCATTACAAGAATGCTTGGAACTATCTGGGGTGGACCTACAATGCGCTCGGGCAATACGACAAAGCAGAGTCGGCGCTGCGAAAAGCCATCCTTGTCGATCCCAAGGATCCCAGGGCTTACAACAATCTGGGACAGGCGCTCGCGAACCAAAAAAAGTACGACGAGGCTATCGCCCAATATCTGAAACAAATCGAGCTGAACCCCAAGGACCCGTGGGCGTCTGCCAACCTGGGCCGCGTCTACTTGCTGATGAAGCAGTATGACAAAGCGATTGCGACGCTTCAGACCGCGGCCACCATCTCGCCAGACGATGCCAGCGTCATGTTCAACCTCGGCCGCGCTTACGCCAAGGCGAATGAGGCGGAAAAAGCCGTCCAGGCTCTCGAGAAATCCGCGCAAATGCAGCCGGTTCCCTTTCGTTGGAACGCCGTTGCCTACGAAATGGCCGTGGACAAACTGGATCTGCCACAAGCGGAAAAATACT
This sequence comes from Acidobacteriota bacterium, assembly GCA_003224145.1. GTDB lineage: Bacteria > Acidobacteriota > Terriglobia > Acidiferrales > UBA7541 > Acidiferrum. Next base: position 31,795 of record QHYN01000208.1, on the reverse strand, counting down.
CCCAGTCGGCAATAGCGGCCACCGTACTACAGATGCGCGACGCGTCTCTGGAACATTTGACGAAGGAAGACGCTTATATGGCTTCGAGGATCGCGTCTTACTGGGACACTTGGGGCTGGATCCGATTTCAGGAAGGCAATCTGCCGGAAGCCGAAAAATATGTTAAGTGCGCATGGATGATCCACTCGTTCAGCGTCGATGCTGACCACCTCGGCCAGATTTACGAAAAACAGCGGCGCACGGCGGATGCGATTCGGATGTATGAGATGGCTCTAGCCGCGGATTCGTCGGCCACGGAGACACGGGAGCGGCTAACCAACCTGGCCGGGGCCGACGCCGGGATTGACACCATGATCGAAAATGGTCACGGACTGTTAAAGGAGGCGAGAACCATTGCAGTGAAAAATTCTCATCAAGTGGAGGGATTCGCGGAGTTCTGGATTCTGCTTTCGCCTGGCCCGGTAGTGCGCGGCGTGAAATTCATCAGCGGGGACCAGGAGCTTGCACCGTTCGCGAAAGACCTGGAAAGCATTTCCTATCCGAATACGTTCCCAGAGGCCACGGAACTGAGGTTGCTGCGCCGGGCTAGGCTCGCGTGCACACACTCTTCCCAGGATTGTGGGCTACAGATGATCTCCTCGCAGATTGTGCCCACGGAGGAAGTGACCGTGACGGCGCCTTCCGTTGCCGGGTACGTGGGGCGCATCCAGATCGGTGGAAACGTCCAGGGGGCCAGAATCCGCAACAAAGTTCAGCCCGTCTATCCTGACGCTGCGCGGCAGGCGCGCATTGAAGGTGTGGTCAGATTGCACGCCATCATCGGTAAAGATGGCGCCATCATGCAGTTGGAGCTCATCTCGGGACACCCTTTGCTGGTCCAGGCTGCTCTCGACGCTGTTCGGCAGTGGGTCTATGAGCCGACGCTGCTCGACGGAAGGCCCGTCGAGGTGGACACCGTCATTGATGTCTTCTTCCAGCTGAATGGGCGCAACTGAGAATGTCAGCATGTCCTTCCCATTCGCTGGCCGCTATCTCCCAGCAAACAAACCACTTAAATTTCCTTTACAGATAGATAACGCATATGCTAACATAAATTGTGAATCCTAGCCACCATCCCCGCTTGCGTCACCGTCACAAATACCCCGTCACTATAAGTCCTTTAGAATCCGCTTTTACAAACCGTGACGCCCGTAACCTCTTTAGAATCCGCTCTTATGAAAACTGCCGGGTGTCACCCACAATTTTCCTCTCTTTCTTCTTCCGTCCGTCGTTGCACAGCACGAACCAGCTCTCTGTCGTTCCTTTCTTTTCACACAGTTACGAATTGAGAATTTTACAAGTCCTTTGTTTTGATATTCATACAAAATGCCCTGGATGCACCCCCCTTCTACTTCACTCTCTGTTCAACTCACAACTAGTCGTTGCAACTCGCCACTTCCTCCTTTCCCTTTTTCTTCAAGAGCTTGCGCAGCCTCCCTTTCCGGGCGTCCTGAAAGTCATTCAAAACACAAGTACTTTAAGTCCTTCAAAATGCGCAGTTACGCGATCTGGCTATGTAAGTCCTTTAGAATGCGCAGTTCCGAAAAAGACGGGGGGAGGGGTAGTCATTCCCGAATCAACAGTCACGATTTTAGCGTGTGTTATGATTCCTTTTCGCTCTGTGAAAGCGAGCGCTTCATGACCGCGCGCATCCTCGACGGCCTGAAAATTCGCGACCAGATGTTTGCCGAATTGCAGGACGAAATCCGCCTCCTCGCCGTGGCTGGTGTCCGCCCGGGGCTCGCTGCCGTACTCGTCGGAGAAAATCCCGCTTCTCAGCTCTATGTCAAAAGCAAAATCGCGGCCTGCGAACACCTCGGCCTCGCGAGCGGGCTCTTCACTCCTCCGGCAACCGTCAGCATGCAAGATTTGCTCGCTGTCGTCGATGGTTTGAATCGCGACAACAACGTCGACGGCATTCTCATCCAGCTTCCTCTGCCTCCGCACGTTGACACCAAACGCATCCTCGAAGCCGTCGATCCCGCCAAAGACGTGGATGGTTTTCATCCCGTCAACCTCGGCCGCCTCGTCAGCGGGCGTCCTGGCCTCGTCGCTTGCACCCCTGCCGGATGCATGGAAATCCTGCGCCGCAGCAACATCTCCATCGAAGGCGCGAACGCCGTGGTCCTCGGCCGCAGCGATATCGTCGGCAAACCCATGGCACTTTTGCTCATGCACGCCAACGCCACCGTTACCATCTGCCATTCCAAAACGTGTGACCTTCCCGAAGCCGTCCGCCGCGCCGACATCCTCGTCGCCGCCATGGGCAAAGCTGGCTTCGTGCAACCCGATTGGATCAAGCCGGGCGCCACGGTGATTGACGTGGGCACCAACACGATCAAGGACCCCGCCGAAGCCGAGCGGCTGCTGCGAAACTTCCCCGGCCGCCTGGAGAAATTCCGCGCCAAGGGCAGCATTCTCGTCGGCGACGTTCACCCTGAGGCCATCCACACCGCTGGCGCTCTCACTCCGGTTCCCGGCGGCGTCGGCCTCATGACCATCACCATGCTCATGAGCAACACGGTGAAGGCCGCGCGCCTCCGCCGCGCTTCCCCCGAATTTTCCGCGACGCCTTCAACCGCCACGGCTCGGTGATTGGAAAAAATGCTGCGACTCGGACTCACCGGCGGAATCGCCAGCGGCAAGAGCGCCGTCGCTGCCATGCTTCGGGAAATGGGCTTCGCCGTTCTCGACGCCGACTCGCTCGCTCACCAACTCATCGAGCCTGGCGAGCCCGCCTACGACGAAGTTCTCCGCGAATTCGGTCCCTCGATCGCGGACGCCCACGGCCGCATTGATCGCGCCAAACTGGCTGCGCTGGTGTTTGCCGATCGCGTCAAACTCGATCGTCTCAACGCCATCATCCACCCACGCGTCGCCGAAATTGTCTTCCATCAATTCGACGAATGGGCGCGCCAGGGAACGCGCGATGCCGCGTTCGTCGAAGCCGCGCTGCTCATCGAGTCCGGCATCCACAAACATCTCGATGGCCTCGTCATCGCCTGGTGCCGGCCAGAGCAGCAACTTGAGCGGCTCCTCGCGCGCGGCCTCAGCGAATCCGAAGCCCGCCGCCGCATCGCCGCACAGATGCCGGTCGAGGAAAAGTTGCGTCACGCGACGGAGAAAATCGACTGCTCCGGCTCCCTTGAGCAAACCCGTCAGCAAGTCGAAGCCCTGGCCGCCAAACTCCGCCGTACCCAGGCGGCGCGGTGACCCGCTCCGGCATTTTGCCTATACTACGTACCTCGACTGGAACAGAAGGGACGACACCCATGAGCACAGTCAACACATTCCATCGCGCATGCGTTATCATCGCCGCGCTGGTCCTTATCCTTGGAGCCTTCTGGGCCGGTGCGCGTTTTGCCCCGCGACAGCCCATTAATGTCGAAGCCTTGCCCCTGGACGGTACCAAGCCCTCCCCGGTCGCGCAACGCGACGCTGCCCTGACCGAGGATGAATCCATCAACGTCCGCATCTACCGCCAGGCCTCGCCCGCCGTGGCCAACATCCTCACCAAAGCGACCGAATACGATTTTTTCATGGACCCCGTCCCCGTTGAGGGCGCAGGCTCCGGTTTTATCATCGACCCACGCGGCTATATCCTCACCAACTATCACGTCGTCGAGGGTGCGCAATCCATCGAAGTCGTGCTCGGCGATCAGTCCCGCTACCCGGCAAAATTCATCGGGGCGGACCAGCGTAACGACGTCGCACTCGTGAAAATCGATCCCAAGAGCAAGCATCTTGCCGCCTTGCCGCTCGGCGATTCCGGAGCGATTCAGGTTGGACAGAAAGTTCTGGCCATCGGCAATCCCTTCGGCTTCCAATCCACGCTCACCACCGGGGTTGTCAGCGCGCTCGGCCGCACGGTGCAGACAAGCCAAACCACCTTCATCGAAGAAGCCATCCAGACCGATGCGGCCATTAATCGCGGCAATTCAGGGGGACCGCTCATCAACTCGCGCGGCGAAGTCATCGGCATCAACTCCGCAATTTACACGCCCACGGGTACGACCGCCGGTATCGGCTTCGCCATTCCCATCAACATGGCAAAAACTATCGCCAACGATCTGATCACCACCGGCCGCGTCCACCGTGCATTCCTCGGTGTAGAAACGATGGTCCTGGCGGGCGGGCTTGCCGAGGCGCTGGATCTGCCGGTGCAGGAAGGTTTGCTCGTCGAGGTCGTAACGAAGGGCGGGCCGGCGGCCGCCGCCGGCATTCGTGGCGGAGATCGCATTGTTCAGGCTGGCATGCGCCGCATTTATGTAGGCGGCGACGTCATCGTGGCCATCGACGGCCAGAAAGTCGCGAACCAATTCGATGTCAACTTGATCCTGAACCACCATCGTCCGGGCGACAAAGTAACGGTCACTTTGTATCGCGGTGGCAAGAAAATGGACGTGCCGGTGACGCTCGGCGAACGCACCGGCAACTGAAACTCAGTTTTGAGTCTTAGGTTTTCAATTTTGAGTTTTAGCTTCTGAACTCAGACTTTTTGGTTTCACACCGTAAGGTTTCGCTTTTCTCTTTTCTTTTCTCTCTTCAATTTTCTAATTTCACTTTTCCACTGGCGGCGCGGTAGCTAGCCGCTAAACTCGGCGCGATGTTTTTCGCGCGCTTGCTCGCTCAGCAAAAACCAGCCTTCGGCGATGTCGCGGATGCGCTCGAGTTCGCGCTGCATCTCCGCGTGCTTGGCCTCCATCATCTCGGCGTTCGCATCCTTCGGCACATAGATCGGCGGGGCAAACAAAATCACCGCGCGCGCAAACGGCATCGGCAGCAGAAAATGGTCCCAAGTTTTCGTGAACGTCTTGCCACGATCGACGCCGATGTGAAACACCATCACCGGGCATCCAGTCTTCTTCGCGAGCATCACCGGTCCAGGCTTCGCCACGTACCGCGGGCCGCGCGGCCCATCGATGGTGAACGCACAATCGAGTCCCTCTTCGAGCCGCCGCGCCATCACCGCCAATCCGCGCAGCCCGCCTCGCGAAGAGCTGCCCTGGGCCGTGCCGAATCCGAGCCACTCAATCACCTTGCGCGTCCACTGGCCGTCAAACGCCGTCGTGTTCATTACCACGACGCCATGATTGCGGTACCACCACACAATCGGAAGGATGATCCGGTGCCAGAATGCCCAGATGCAGCGCTTCTCTGATGCATGCACTTTTTCCGTATGATGCCAGCCGAGGATTTCATAGCGCAGCGTCGGCCCCAGCAAGCAAATCAGGCTGTACACCGCGGCGGCAATGAAGGGGATCTGCACGCGTCGCGACCACGGCAGCGGCGGCAGCCGCGTGTCGTAATGCGCATTGAGCGGTTCCGGAGCCGGTCCTTTCGCGGTCTCAATGGCTGGGTCGGGTGGCATCATCGTTTGCTGCGTCTCGGCGGGCGGGTCGCCAACTTCTCGTGCGGCGGTAAAGCCGACGACGTATAGTATAGGCGAGAGTTTCAGCCTCCGTACGCGGGAGTACGACCAAGTGCCGCTTCCCTCCATGCCAGCCCGTTTGGTGCGTCGCGCAACCGTGCTGTTCGCTGGCGCAATTTTTTCCGGGTCTGCGATTTTAACGGCGCTTGGGGCCCGTCCGGATCAGCCCGGCTCCGATTCCGTTGGGGTCATTGAGGGCGAATCCATCGCCGTTTCCGGACCCATGCGGGTAGAGGTTGTTGACGACCAGGTGAAGACCATGCTGCGCAGCGGCAGTGACGTGCGCGTCAAATCCGGCACCGCGCGCATCGATCTCGTGGAGGGAGGCCAAATCAGCATTTGTGGCCCGGCGCATCTCTCCGTTCTCAAGTCCGGCGGCTCTCTTACGGTGGCACTCAGTGCAGGCACGATTCACGCGCACATCGAACGCGAACCTGTGTTGACCATCTATACCGCTCAGATTCACGTACGGCCCATCGCCATTGGCGATGGGCCGCAGGACGTGCTCGTCGGCTTCGAGGCGCCGGGCGGCATGTGCATCCGCGCCAATCGCGGCGCGATCCGCGTCGAACAGCAGCTCACCGGGCAGAGCGTTATTATTCCTCAGACAGGGGATGTCCTGCTCCCCGATAGCCAGATCGAAGGCTTGCGCACCGGGGCCGGGCATTGCGTCTGTGAACTGCAAACCGCCAAGGCCGCACCGGCTACGGAATTCGAAATTAGCCGGCCCGCAACTGCCGAAGAAATGCGAAAGAACGCTCTCGACGCCAAGGCCGATCCTCCAGCCCCCGCAGAGAAGCCCGCCGTCAAGGAAGAACCAATCTATCAGGTGTTCATGCCGCCGCTGATTTATGACGCAAAAGCCAAAGTGCAGCCGGAAGTGGATCCGAAAATGATCATACTGGTCCGGCGCGTGCGCGTCCGGCCGACGCTCATTTTTCAGGGCCGCGTGGAAGGCGAAATGATCGCTGCGGCCACGCCTGCTCTTCCGTCGGGGCCCGCAGGCGCCGCGTCTGGAAGTCTGCGGAAACCTGCGGCTCCCGCAAATGATTCCTTTATCGATCGCATCCGCAATTTTGTGCGCAAACTGTGGTCGCGCGGAGCCTAGACGTCTCAGCGGCGCTGGCGCCAATGCTTCTTGCACGCAAGAGTTTGCCAAAGCCGGTTCAGAAACCATTTGGCCACCTGTCCTAACGTAATCTTCCGGCGCTGACCTATCCGTGGTATTTTTTCGTCCAGGACAGGCGCCGCCTTCTCACCGAGACGCTGGCGAATACGTCCTGCTGTCCTGCAGCACGACAATTTGAGCGGGAGATTTTACGTGAAGCGAACTCTTGGGATTCGCCAACGGTCCACATTCAGTTGTGCCGTTCTTTTGATTCTTTGCTGCGGACTGGCCTTAACCGGATGCAATTCCGCCTCTGCTCCACCTCCGGACACGACCCCGCCGACCGCCCCCACCAGCCTTGTCACAACGGTGGCGTCGAGCAGCCAAATCAATCTGTCATGGACGGCTTCGACGGATAATGTTGGCGTCACTGGTTATAAAGTGGAACGATGTCAAGGCGCGGCGTGCTCAAATTTCGCCCAAATTGCGACACCGACGGCGACATCCTTCAACGACACGGGACTGACGGCTTCGACTTCCTATTCGTATCGGGTACGCGCCACTGATGCAGAGGGCAATCTAAGTACTTTTTCCGGGCCTTCCACCGCGATGACAATGGCATCGAACGCCGCCATCTCTGTTTCTATCTCGCCGAGGCGTGGAGGGGCAGTGATCTCGCAAGCCATCGGCTTTACGGCTTCCGTTCAAAATGACGTCGGAGCGGCGGGCGTTACGTGGACCAAGACGGGAGGAGCATTCACCAACTCCACCGCCACTTCCGTTACGTTCTCCTCCACAACTGCAGGTTCGTTCACAGTAACTGCTACCAGCAACGCAGACAACACAAAGTCGGCATCAGCAACCGTAGGAGTGACCGACCTCACTGGCGTCACAACCTATCACAACAATCCGTCGCGTGACGGCACAAACACGCACGAATTTGCGCTCACGCCCTCCAACGTCAATACAACCACATTCGGCAAACTGTTTTCCTGCGCGGTGGATGGCGAGGTTTACGCCCAGCCGCTATGGCTTCCGAACTTGTCCATCGGAGGGGGAACGCACAACGTCGTTTTTGTCGCGACGGAAAACGACAGCGTGTATGCATTCGATGCCGATGCCAGCCCCTGTCGTCAGTATTGGCAGAAAAGCTTTTTGAGCGCTGGTGTGACGGCGGTGCCGTTCGCAGACACGAGGGCTTCCGATATCAACAAAAAAATCGGCATCACCGGAACGCCCGTAATTGACGCGGCGAGCCAGACGCTTTACGTCGTGGCAAAAACCAAGGAAGGCACTGGGAACTACCACCAGCGCTTGCATGCTCTCAGCTTGATTGACGGAACGGAGAAATTCGCGTCTCCCGTGGACATTACCCCCGCGATTACGGTTCCCGGCACGGGCGATGTGGGCGATGGCTCAACGTGCTCGTCCAGCGCTGGAAACGTACCCTTCTGTCCATTGGAAGAGAATCAAAGGGCGGGACTCGCGCTGGTGAGCGGTAACGTGTACGTTGCCTGGGCCTCGCACGGAGACAATCAGCCGTATCACGGCTGGATCATGCGATTCAGCGCTTCCAACCTCGCGCAAGCGCCGGTCTTGTTCAATGATTCGCCCAATGGCCGGGAAAGCGGCATTTGGATGTCGGGAGGCGCACCGGCGTTTGACAGCAGCAACAACCTCTACGTGATTACAGGAAACGGCGACTACGACGGAACCAAGGATTTCGGGGACAGTATTCTGAAACTCAATAGCAGCCTGGCACTGCAGGACTGGTTTACACCGACAGTCGAAGGAACACTGGACTCGCAGGACCTGGACCTGGGTGCGGGCGGCGCCGTGGTGCTGGTGGACTTACCGTCTTCGAGCGTCCCTCATGTGCTGATCGGCGGAGGAAAAGGAACCAATGCGCAGGGACAAATCTACGTGGTGAACCGCGACAACATGGGGCAACTCAATGCAACCGACCAGGTGGTGCAAGAATTATCATTGGGCGGAATGATTTATTCGACCGCAGCTTTTTGGCAGAGCACGGTGTATATCGCCGTAGTAGGGCAGCAACTGCGAGCATTTCCAATCAGCACGTCCACGAGCATGCTCAGTACAACCCCGGGATCGCAATCGGCGCATGCGTTTGGCTTCCCGGGAGCGACGCCTTCGGTATCTTCTTCAGGGACGACCAACGGAATTGTTTGGGCTCTCGATACGAACAGCACCACGGCGATGAACGGTTCCGGCACCGATGGCCCGGCGGTGCTCTATGCTTATGATGCGCTCAACCTGGGCACGCAACTTTATCGCAGCGATACGGTGATCGGAGCGGCCAATGCTGCCGGCAATGCCGTAAAATTCTGTGTACCCGTCGTCGCGAATGGAAAGGTGTACGTGGGAACGCAAACGGAACTGACGGTGTTTGGTCTGCTGCCGTAGAATTTAAAGAAATCGTCACATGCCTTCGTAGTTGGGGCCACCGCCGCCTTCCGGGACGACCCAGTCGATAATCTGGTAAGGATCGGCGATGTCGCAGGTTTTGCAATGCACACAATTCGAGGCGTTGATTTTCAGCTTCAGCGCGCCGTCGGATTCCTTCGCCATTTCGTAGACTGCGGCGGGACAAAAGTACTGGCAGGGATTGCCGTACTCGACGACGCACTTTGTAGAACAGATGTTGGTGTCGGCAACGTGAAGATGACAGGGCTGGTCCTCTTCGTGCCGAGTTCCGGAGTGATAGACGTCGGTGAGGCGGTCGAAGGTGAGCTTGCCATCCCCTTTGAAGCGCTCGGGCGCGGGCCGACCGTTGATTTTTTTGTAGGCCTCGTAGCCCGCGTGAGCGCGCATGGGATCGATCAGCCCGCGCCCGCCGGTGACCTGCTGGAGTGCGGTGTGAATAAATCCCCGGAGCATGCCGTCCTGGAAGGACTGGTGAAAATTGCGGACCAGCCAAAGTTCTTTTTTGATATAGCTTTGTTCGATCTTTTTCGGGAAGGCGCTGAGCGTTTTTGAGGAAGTATCGCCGGACTTCAGCGCGTCTAGAATCGTTTCGGCCGCGAGCATGCCGCTCTTGATCGCCAGGTGAATGCCCTTCAAGCGTTGGGAATCGAGAAAGCTGCCCGCATCGCCGATGATTAATCCGCCGTCCACATAGGTGCGCGGCATGGCGTACCAGCCACCGTAGGGCAGCGACTTCGCGCCGTAACGGACGAGCTTGCCGCCGTCCAAAAGTTTTTTGAGAAAGGGATGCGTCTTCCAGGTTTGGAACGCCGCGTGCGGATCGAACAGCGGGTCGGCGTATTCCAGAGCGATGACGAGGCCGATGGAGACGCGATTGTTGGAAAGGCCGTAGATCCAGCCGCCGCCGTACATGTCCATGGAAACTGGCCAGCCCAGCGTGTGCGCCACGAAGCCGGCTGGAATGCGGCCGGGCTGCACGTCCCACAATTCCTTGATACCGATTCCATAGCTCTGCGGATTCAGATTGTCGAGCTTCTTCGCCGCGACGAGTTTTTTGGTGAGCGAGCCACGCGTGCCCTCGGCAAGCACGGTGACTCTGGCGCGCAATTCATAGCCGGGCGTGAAATTGTCTTTGGGCTTGCCATTTTTGTCGAGGCCTTTGTCTTCAGTGATGACGCCGGCGATTCCGTTTCCCTGATAAACAAGTTCGGCGCCGCCAAATTCCTTGAAGACGTTGACGCCTGCAGCTTCCACCAGCCCACCAAGCCATTTCGTGATTTTGCTGAGCGAAACGACGTAATTGCCTTTGTTTTGAAACGGCGGTGGAGTGATTGGAAAACGCACCGAGGAAGTTTTTGTAAACAGCAGTGCGGCGGAGTCTGTGACGCGCGTATCGAGCGGCGCCGATTTTTGGAAATCGGGAACTAACTCGGCCAGAGCTTTAGGGTTCATGATCGCGCCGGAAAGTTGGTGCGCGCCGATTTCGCGGCCTTTTTCGAGGACGTAGATGTTTTCCGAGGAAAGTTCGGGCTTCGCGCCAGCGGCGTTGTGCTTCTTGATGAGATTCGCGAGATGCAGCGCGCAGGAGAGACCGGCGGGGCCAGCACCGACGATCAGCACATCCCCCTCGAGTTGTTCGCGTTGGACGGTCATAACTGAACAAGCTTACGCCGATTTGGATTTTTCTAGGGCTTCTGTAAGGGCGGGCATGATTTCGAAAATATCGCCAACCACGCCGTAATCGGCGATTTCAAAAATGGGCGCGTTGGAATCCTTGTTGATGGCGACGACGGTGCGCGCGCCTTTCATCCCCACGACATGCTGGATCGCGCCGCTGATGCCCAGGGCGAGATAGAGTTTCGGCGCGACGGTCTGGCCGGAGCTGCCGATCTGACGCTCCATCGGGAGCCAGCCTTCATCGCAAATGGGCCGCGAAGCCGCGATTTCCGCGCCGAGAGCCTTGGCGACCGCTTCGGCTTGCGGAATATTTTCCGGCGCTTTGATGCCGCGGCCGATAGCCACGATCAGAGGCGCTTGCGTCAGGTCCACGGCGGATTTCGCTTCCTTGAAGAGTTCGAGCGGCTTGGTGCGAATCTGTTCGGCGCTCAACGAGATGGTAATGGAATTGACCGGGGCTTTTCCCGAAGGATGCGCCGCGAGCAAATCCGCGCGAAACGCCCCGGATTGGAAAGAAGCAAACCACGGCGCGGCTCCGGCAAAGGTGACGTCCGCAGCGGTTTTGCCCTGGAACATTTGTCGCACAAAGACCAATTTGCCGCTTTCGTTGCTGTAGCCGATGCAGTCGCCGATCATGCCTTTCCCGAGCATGGCTGCCAGCTTCGGAGCAAAGTCGCGCACCTGATAGGTATGAGGAAACAAAACCAAATCGGGTTTTGCAGACTCGACGACCTGCTTCAGCGCGACGCAATACCCGTCCGGCGTGTAGGCGTCGAGCAGGTCGTGTTCCACGCGCACAACCTCGCTGACGTTTTTCGCTGCAAGCTCATCGGCGAACGCGGCTACGCCTTTGCCGATCACGAGTGCGCTGACGCTGCTCGAGGTGTCCTTGGCGATTTGCTGCGCCGCCGCGAGAGTTTCGAAACTGGCATTGTTCCATTTTCCCTGCCGCAGCTCGGTAATGACGAGAATTTTCATGGTCAAATCACGCGGGCTTCAAATTTCAATTTTTCAACCAGCTTCGCCGCTACTTCTTTTGGTGTGCCCGTCAGGAATTCTGTCTTCTTCGTTTTCGTGGGCACGTAAATCTTTTCAATTTTCTGCGTGGCCTCCGCAGAAACGCCCAGCGATTCGCGCGGAATCACGGCGATCTCTTTTTTCTTCGCGGCCATGATACCTTTCAGCGTGGCGTAGCGCACTTTGTTGATGCCGGACTGAATGGAGAGCACCGCGGGCAGCGGGCACTCCATCCACTGGAACCAGCCGGCCTCGAGCTCGCGCTTGAGTTTCATCTTTCCGTCCTGCACCTCGATCCGCATGATGATGGTCGCGTGCGGGCGGTCCAGCAGGGCCGCCAACAGCACGCCAGTCTGGCCGAAGCCGTGGTCGTCGCTTTGCAGGCCCGTGAGAACGAGATCGGCCTTTTCTTTTTGAATGGCGGCAGCCAGCGCTTTTGCCGAGGCTAGCGGGTCGAGCTGCGCGAAGTTATCGTCGGCAATGTGAATGGCGCGGTCCGCGCCCTTGGCGAGAGCTTCTTTGATGGTTTGCTTCACGCGTTCCGGTCCCATGGAGAGAGCGATCACTTCTCCGCCGTGTTTTTCCTTCAGGCGCAGGGCCTCCTCGAGCGCGTAGCTGTCCGGCTCGTTCATTTCGAATCCGATGTCGGATTCTTTGATCCAATTTCCGGCAATGGTCAACGGTGCGTCCTTCGCGGGTACCTGCTTGATGCACACGATAATGTTCACGAGAGGTTCCTATTTAGGGCGATTTCCGCATGGACTCAGACACTGGACCATGCGGAGTTGGGATCCTTCGCTTTGTGTCACTTGCCGGACCAACGCCGGAAAATCAGCGCGGCATTGGTGCCGCCAAAACCAAAAGAATTCGAGAGAGCGTATTCGACCGGCGCCTTGCGCGCGTGATTCGGCACGTAATCCAGATCGCATTCCGGATCAGGGGTTTGGTGATTGATGGTGGGCGGCAAAATCTGGTCACGCAGCGCCAGCACGCTGATGCCGGCTTCCAGGCCGCCGGCGCCGCCCAGCAAATGTCCGGTCATGGATTTGGTGGAGCTGACCGGCACGCGCTGGGCGCGCTCGCCGAAAACGCGCTTGAGCGCGCGCGTTTCGATCACATCACCGATAGGCGTCGAAGTGCCGTGTGCGTTCACGTAGCCGATATCGTCAGGAGAAATCTTCGCGTCCTTGATGGCGGCCATCATCACGCGGTAGGCGCCGCTGCCATTTTCTTCCGGTTGCGTGATGTGGTAGGCATCCCCGGACATTCCGTAACCGACGATTTCCGCGAAGATCGGCGCATTGCGATTCTGCGCGTGCTCAAGTGATTCCAGGATCAGAATTCCCGCGCCTTCGCCGACGACAAAGCCGTCGCGGCCGGCGTCCCACGGGCGGCTGGCCCGCGCGGGATCGTCATTGCGGGTGGAAAGCGCCTTCATGGCGGCGAATCCGCCAACGCCCATCGGAGTGATGGTGGCTTCGGCGCCGCCGCAGATCATCATTTCCGCGGCACTGCGCTCGATGATTTTAAAGGAGTCGCCGATGGCATGCGCGGAAGCGGAACAGGCTGTGGCGGTGGCGGAATTCGGCCCGCGCGCTCCGTAACGAATGGAAATATTTCCGGAAGCAAGATTGACGATGGCGGAAGGAATGAAAAAAGGCGAAATCTTGTTGGGGCCGCCGTTCAGCAGCTTGCCGTGCTCCCGCTCGATGATGTCGAATCCGCCGATGCCAGAGGAAACATAAACACCGACATCGTCCAGATTCGAATGCTCCGGCTTCCAATCTGACATCTTCACGGCAAAATCCGCGCCAGCCAGGGCGAGCTGAATGAAGCGCGCCATTTTCTTGAGCTCTTTTTTCTCGATCCACTGGAAGGGGTCGAAGTTCTTCACTTCGCCGGCGATCTTGCAATCGAAACCGTTGGTATCGAAGTGGGTGATCAGTGCGACGCCGCTGCATCCGCCGACGAGGTTTTTCCAGCTTTCCTCCGTGCCGATGCCCAGCGCGCAGACCAGTCCAACACCCGTGACCACTACCCGGCGAGTCAACGTTCGAATGCTCCCTGTTGAGGTGATCGTTTCGTGGCTTACTTACCCTTGGAGTGCTTGTCGATGTATTCGACGGCGTCTTTCACGGTGGTCATTTTCTCGGCGTCCTCGTCGGGCACTTCGATGCCGAAGGCTTCCTCAAACGCCATGACCAATTCAACTTGGTCGAGCGAATCCGCCCCCAGGTCGTCCACAAACGACGCCGTGGGGGTCACTTCGGCTTCGTCCACGCCAAGCTGCTCGACGATAATCTGCTTTACGCGTTCTTCTACGCTGGCCATTCCTGTTCCTCCGCGATCGTTAGTCGCACTCTCTGTAGACTTGTGTCTTCGTTTTCCCAGGCTTGCTTGCCTGCACTACGCGCGCGGAGTACAGCCGCGCCAAAATCGTTGGTTTGGGCCCCTCTGAGCAACCTGCCCATTCTATTTACCCCGCCCCCCTAGGTCAACTTTGCTCACGCTCCTAACGCCTGTCTTGGAGATCGCTTACAATCTCGCATTGCTCCCAGAAAATAATGGTGGTGCCACCATGAGAACTGAAATCTCCTCCCACAACGAGGGCATCGCATGCGGAAATAACGTACATAGGTCAAGACAAAACAGAATCCCCATGCTACCGCGAGCAACCAAACGAGCAGACGCGCTACTTGCTGACTCTGGACCAGCCTTGGAAGCACCCCGGCCAGTAAGGATATCGGTAAACCGCAGAGAATGGCAAAGAGGTGCCAGAAGAGACCTTTTCTCTGTTCATTCCATGCTCGCTCGTAGTCACTCTCAGACATCGCCGGAATCGCTTACACACTAAGCCAAGTACATGCCGCCGTTGACATCGAGGACGTGGCCGGTGATGTAGCCGGCTTCGTCGCTAGCCAGAAAAACGATTGCTGCGGCGACCTCACGAGCGGTACCCATGCGGCCAAGAGGGATGCGTGTTTTCAACTCCTCTTTCACCTTGTCACCGAGAACATCCGTCATCGGTGTCTCGATGAAGCCGGGCGCGACGGCATTCACGGTGACATTGCGCGAAGCGATTTCCATGGAGATGGCTTTCGTCAAGCCGATCAGCCCAGCCTTAGCCGCAACGTAATTGGCTTGGCCTGCGTTGCCCATCTGCGCGACCACGGAAGCAATGTTGATGATGCGGCCCGCACGCGCCCGCATCATCGCGGGCAAGGCCTGCTGGATGCACAGGTGCGCGCCCGTCAGGTTCGTTCGAATCACCGCGTCCCAGTCGTCCTGTTTCATGCGCATGGCCAAGCCATCGCGGGTGACGGCGGCGTTGTTCACGAGAATATCCAGGCGGCCGAACTTCTCGAGGACTTGCTTGAAACCGGCTTTGACCTGGTCGGCGTCCGCGACGTCCATCTTCACGGCTAGGGCTTCGCCGCCTGCCGCCGAGATCTCCTTTACCAGAGCGGCGAGCTTTTCCTCATTTCGCGCTGCAACCGCGACCTTGGCGCCTGCCCCCGCAAGCGCCAGTGCTGTGTCGCGGCCGATGCCTTGGGATGCGCCGGTGACGAGAGCGACTTTATCTTTCAGACTGAACACCGTATCAGTTTATCTCCGAGACTCTTGGCCAAGCCTAATTGAGATCCTTCGCGCAGCCTCGTCGGGTGCGTTCAGGATGACAGCGCAACGACTAAACGCCTATGCGGCGTCGGAACGCGCCCCGGCAATCTTCTCCGCGGTCGCCGCCAAGCTCTTTTCATCTTCGACATTGAGGGCCGCGACGGAACGCTCGATCTGGCGGAGCAACCCGGTCAGCACGCGGCCCGGCCCGACCTCGACAAAGGTGTTCACGCCCTCGTCGATCAGCAAGCGCACAGACTCTTCCCAGCGCACGGGCATGGAAACCTGACGGATGAGGGCCTCGCGCGCTTCGCTGCCGCTAGTAGTCGTGTCGGCATCCACATTCGTAACGAGCGGCACCTGCAGGTTGGAAAACTCGGTGTCCCGCAAGTCATTTTCGAGCTTCTGCTGCATGGGCAGCATCAGCGCCGAATGAAACGGCGCGGAGACGGCCAGGATTACGGCGCGCTTGGCACCCGCTTGCGACGCAAGCTCAACAGCGCGCTTCACGGCCCCGGCGTGTCCAGAAATCACGGTTTGGTCCGGTGAATTCAAATTGGCCGGTGCGCAGACTTCGCCTGCTGCCGCGCGCTTGCACGCATCGGCCACGACCGCGTGAGACAGGCCCATGATCGCGGCCATGGCGCCCACGCCCGCCGGGACCGCATCCTGCATGTAAGTACCGCGCTTGCGGACGAGCTGCACAGCGTCCGCAAACTTCAACGCGCCAGCGGCAACCAGTGCGGAGTATTCCCCCAAGCTATGCCCGGCCACAAAGTCGGGCGCCAATCCTCTTTCCGCCAGCACGCGACACACGGCAACCGAGCAGGTCAGAATCGCGGGCTGCGTATTAGCGGTGAGCTTCAGGTCTTCTTCGGAGCCTTCGAAGCACAGCCTCGAAATGGAGAAGCCGAGGGCTTGATCGGCTTCTTCGAAAGCGGATTTCGCCGCGGGATATTTCTCCGCCAGTTCTTTTCCCATGCCCGGGTATTGCGAGGCTTGACCCGGGAACACAAATGCGACTTTGCCCATTGCGAATTCCTCTCTAGCGCCGTCACGCGGGAACCGCGGTGGCGGAGAGCTCCTGTTCGATTTTTTCGTTGATGCGCGCGCGGGCGAGCCCCGCGGCGACGCGGATGGCGTTTTTCACGGCGTTGGCGTTCGAACGGCCATGCCCGATCACGCAAACCCCGCGCACGCCCAAAAGCGGCGCGCCACCGTACTCCGTGTAATCAATCGTCCGTTTCAACCCCTTGAAGGCTCCTTTGGAGAGCATGGCCCCGACCTGCGAAAAAATGGAGCTTTTCAGCGACTTGCTCAGCAAATCGAAGATCGAGACCGCCAGACCTTCACAAATCTTGAGCGCGATGTTGCCGACAAATCCATCGCAGACAATTACGTCTACACTGCCGGAAAAAAGATCGCCGCCTTCGACGTTGCCCACGAAATGCCCCGGGAGCTTCCTCAAGCGCGCATAGACCTCGCGGGTCAGCTCGTTTCCCTTGATCTCTTCTTCACCGACCGAGAGCAATCCGACGCGCGGGCGCTTGCTGCCGAACGTCGCGCGGTAATACACCTCGCCCATCACGGCGAATTGCACCAGATGCTCGGGTTTGGAATCCACGTTGGCGCCCACGTCCAGGAGCACGGAAACGCCGCCCCTGGCGTTGGGAAAAGGCGCCGCTAGGGCCACGCGGTCGACGGACTCGAGTGTTCCCAGCAGGAACTTGGCCACGGTCATGACCGCGCCGGTATTGCCGGCACTGACCATGCCATCGGCTTTGGCCTCGCGCACCAGGCGAGCGGCCACGTGCACGGAGCTGTCCTTCTTCCGCCGAAAGGCCTGTACCGGGTGGTCGTTCATAGAGATCACTTCGCTCGCCGGGACAATTTCAATCGGCAGATTTGGCGCGGCATGCTTGGCCAGCTCCGCGCGCACCAAGTTCTGCTGGCCCACCAGTAAAATGCGCACATCGAACTCGCGTGCGGCCAGCACACTGCCTTCGACCTCGGGGCGCGGCGCGTGGTCCCCGCCCATGGCGTCTACGGCGATGGTGATCATGGGATTTTGCCCGCAGGCTCAGCGAAACGGAAAACCTTATGCCGACTCTTGGACGGCTTTGCCCTTGTAGTAGCCGCAATAAGGACACGCCTGGTGCGGCTGCTTCATTTCGTGGCAATTGGGACACTTGCCCAGCCCGGGCTTGGCCAGAAAATCGTGGGCCCGCCGCGTGCTGGTCCGTCTCTTGGAATGCCTCCGTTTTGGGTTAGGCATAGCACTACACCTCGTTCCCGCCGCGTTGGGCGGATTATATAGGGCTTCGGGCCCTGGAAAGCTATTGTTTTTTCAGCCAGTCCTGCTTGAGGCGCGCGAGAGGAGCCATCCGCGGGTCCGTCGCGTGGGTCTCACAGCGGCACTCTTCGTGGTTGAGGTTTGCGCCGCAATTCGGGCACAGCCCTCGGCAGTCGCTCTGGCAAATCACTTTCAGTGGCAACGCCAGCAGCACCTGCTCTTTCAACACGTCCGCCAAGAAGAGTCCTTCTCCTTCGTAAAAGCCGATCTCGGTATCGTCGTCCCTGAGCCGATCTTCTTTGTGTTTGGTGTCCTTGGGAAGCGGCGCATAAAACAGGTCAAACGAGCGGCTGACTTCTTCGATCACCGGTTCCAGGCAGCGCGCGCAGACCAACTCGATTTTCGTTTCGAGGTTGCCCTCGACGCGAATCTGCCTGTCCAGCAATTCCGCGGTCGCCGTGACTTCCAGCGGCTCGATTTGCTTAATTTCCGCAGAATGGTAGTCAATGCTGCCCGGAGCATAGATCTTCCGGATGCGCAGCTTGCGGACGGCCAATTCCTTGACGTCAAGGAACATCTCTTCAGCGCCTCCGGCGCTTACGCTCATGCCTTACCATTATTCAGGCGGCACCACGCCAAGTCAAGGAATCGCCCAGCCTGGCCCTGCCTCGTGCGTCGTGATTGCAACGTCTCAGAGGACCTCGGCGTTAACCCGATCGTTTCTCAATCTGCTACGAAGGGCTGCGAAGGGAGCGCACGGCGGGGAGATTTGCGCAGGGTGGGGCAGGAGTGGTTGCGCAGGGAAGGACCGTTAAGTCAAGTAAATACAATATGTTACAGCGAGGCGCAGGGAGAGAGTTTACTCAATCGAAAGCAGTTTTTAGATTGGTCGAATGATGGGCAAGAACCTGCTCCATTCAGGAGATGTAGTAGTGCGACCGGGGGTCTTGGCACTCCAAGCCTCACACTATCCCACAATTCGCAAGGGATCAACATGGCCAGACTGCATCCTTACAAGAACTTTTGCGCAATACTTGGTTTACTGACGCTTATGCTGCTATGTTTGGCAGGCGGGCATGCCCAGGACAATGCACGAAAAGTCGTGAAGAAGGCGCCGGTGCCGTATCCCACAATTCTCAAATCCAGGGGCATTGGCGGAGTAGTTCGGCTGAAGGTTTTTGTGAAGCCGGATGGCACTGTAAGAGACACCGAGGTGCTCGGCGGCAACCCCATATTGGCGGAAAGCGCTCAGAAATCGGTGATGCAGTGGAAGTTCTCGCCGGGGAGCTCGGAAACGGCGCTGGAAATTTCCGTGGTGTTTGATCCCCATTCCGATCCGGGGAGCTGAAGCCATTTTGGGAGACCTTCTCACCATACCGAGACAGTGTCTTTGTTCATTTCACCACACGGCTCAACTGACCGACGCACCAACGAGAATCCCTCCGAATCCTGTCAGTGAACAGGGCGCAACCTGTTTAGCACAAGAAAAAGGGAGGCTGAAGAGCAGCCTCCCTTCTGAATACGACGATGGCAGTTTGGCATCAGAATGCGTAACGCAGGGCAAACTGCATCTGTCGAGCGCCTCCTCCGCGCGTGGCAGTCAGCGCTCCAAAGGCCCCGCTGCTGATGTTGGTATTTGGATCAGCGAAGTTCTCGTGGTTAAAGGCGTTGAACGCTTCCGCGTAGAACTGCAGCTTTTGGCGTTCGCTCCACGGCATCTTGATGTCCTTCTTGACTCGGAGATCTACCGTCCAATAGCCCGGTCCGCGCAAATTGTTACGATTGCCGATCTGCCCCCCGAGCGGAAAGGAGAACGCTGAACGCGCGTTCGCCTGGCTGACGAAGTACTGCAAGTTGCCGCCCTCTTCGTGAATTTTGCTTGCAAGAGCAGAAGTATTTCCGTTGAAGACCGCAGGTACACCATCAAAGTTTATTGCCGCGAAAAAGTTGCCGACAGGGAACGAACCAGTTGCCGTGCTAGCTGCAAAGCCCGTGTGCCAACTCCAGATGCCCGAGACGCTCCAGTCGCCGATAATGCGGTCCGCCCATCCCGGCGAGTTCCTGCCGATATAGCCCTTGTGGCCAAACGGCAGGTCGTAGAGCCAATTGGAACTGACAATGTGTGTGGCATCAAAGTCGGAATTGCCGCGGCATATGCGGAGATTGCGCAGATCGCAGACAAAACCTGTGAAGACCACGTTTACAACGCTTGAGGTATTGTCGATGGAATGAGAAAAGGCGTAGTCGAAGTCCATCTGCAGGCCATGGGACATCCGCTTGCGAAGAACGACTAACAGCCCATTGTAGTTCGACGAGGATTTGCTGCTGACATAGGCAATGCTTGCGGCTTGGCCCGCCAGTCCAATATTCGGATTAATGAACCCGGCCCCGTTCAACGTCACGAGGAAGTCGCTAATGTCGCCATTGTCGAAGAATCCCGGCAGGAAGCTTGCATAAATGAAAGTGCAAGGCGCACCGAAGAAGTCCGTACAAGACGCGCCCGTAGCCTGTTGAAACTGGTTCTCAAAAAACGGCTGCGTCGGAATGCTGGCTGGAGGCGTTCCAGCACGCTCGGCGGTCGCAATGTTGTTGAAAGCAGCTATTAGGCCTTGCCCGGATGCAGGATCCTTGAAGTCCACAATCTGTGCAGCGTCCGACTGGGCGAAGAGCCTGCGACCAAGTCTCCCGACATAGTCAATTTCCAATAGCGTGTCAGCTGGTAGTTGGCGTTGAACGCTCAGGCCAAAGACATGTTCATACGGAGTCTTGAACTTGGGGTCCACGGCATAGATGAACTGATCCTGCTGCTCCCCGAACGGGAATCCGGTGATGGGATCAACGAAGGGAGTGATGGGGCGAGTGATCACCGGCGGCACAACTGCCACAGGCGGCGTTGTAAGACTCGTGAATCGTGGGTCGGTTTGCAAGGAGGCTGTTGGATCGGTTTGGCCAAAGAGCTTTGATGCATTGTTTTGGAAGAGAAAGCTGAGCTGATCCGCAACAAACGAAACCGTGCCCGCCACGCGGTCGTAGACAATCGAGCCACCCACACGGACAGTTGTTTTACGATCTCCGAACACGCTGTTGAGCAATCCGCTCTTGAAGGAGGGGTTCCAGGCTAGGCCCAGGCGCGGACCGAAGTTGGTCCACGTCGGGCTGTAGTAACCCTTGGCATGATTTGCCGGGCCTCCCAGGTCATAAGTGAGCAATGGCGGGTTGCTGGAGTCTCCGTTCGCGCCGTTCCGGACTCGGGCCGAGAAAAGCTGGTCCAGCCCGACGTTTGGAACGGTTTCGAAGCCGTTGGCCTCAAAGGGCACTCCATAATACGACCAGCGAAGCCCGTAAGTAAGCGTGAGGTCATTGCGCATTTTCCAGGAGTCTTGCCCATAGAACTCGTATTCGTTGTAGTGGAAGTTACGGCGCTTACCCGTGCCGGGGGGCTGGAATTGCAAGGACACATTGTAATTGAAGTTGGTTTGCTGGAAGGCGAACCGCCCGAGCAAGAAAGTGAAAGCACTGTCCCACTCATCTCGTGCCGTTGGGTCGTTATTTCCCAAGGCGACAAAGTCTGCGGGCCTCAGCGAGGACCCATCCGGTCCAAGGCTGCTCAGATTTCCGCCGATTCCTATATTGATGAAGTTGAAATCGTTTGTAAGAGAGGACTTCTGGCGGATCGGCCTCAGATTCATTCCGAGCTCAAAGGTGTGCTTGCCGTGGATCATCGCGTAATCATCGCGAATCGTTGGAACCGGAACGGTACGGCTCTGAATGTTGAAGCTATCGAAAAAGGCACCGCTGTACGGCCCATACGTAAACTCATTCGGAAACGTCGGGAAAGCGTTCGGGCCAGCCGGAAAATTATTGAATTGGTGCGTCACTCCAAAAGTAGCCGTATTAATGTTATTGGCGTTAATCGTCCAGGTATGTCCGATGACGTACGTATAGGTCCGGTCTTGAAACAGTTGCGCGGGAGGATCGCCAGGGAATTGCTGAACGACCTGGGTGTCGCTCTCACGGACGATGTTGAACTTTCCGAAAAGCGATTGCTTCGAGTTCAACTTGTAATCCATACGAGTAACGTAAGTGTTGTGGTCCACCCGGAAGGGGGCATTGAACCGGAAGAAACCGGTATTAATCCCGTCGCCTCCTGCGAGGTCGTTCGCTCTAGGATAGCGGCTGGTGATCACGGTCATCAGGGCCGGATCGGCGCCCACGGTCGTGAAACCGGGCGTGCCTGCGCAGGGGTTCCCGGACATGGAGCAGGGGTCCAGCGCCGCCACTTGGGCGGCCGTCAGAATGGTGATGCACTGAGCCGTAACGGGGTCGTTCAAACGCGCAAATTCATTGCAGGGGCTGCCCTGCGCATCATTGCGGTTGTTCACATAAGCAAGTCCGCCCGTGCGGACATGATCCAGTGGGACAGTTCGCGCCTGTGCGCTCTGGCTTGTGTCCCGCCGCCCTTCATAATTGAAGAAAAAGAATAACCTATCTTTCCTTACCGGGCCGCCCACTGAGCCACCAAACTGGTTACGGGTCAGGGCGGGGCGCGCAATCTTAGCGCTATTATTGAAGAAATCGTTCGCCGCCGTCGCTGCTGTGCGATTGAACTCGTAGGCCGAACCATGGAAATCATTCGTGCCGCTCTTCGTAACCAACTGGATCTGACCGCCGGCGCTTCGCCCGTCAGTGGCTATGCCGTTTGCCGTAGTCACCCGGAATTCCTCAATCGATTCGATGGGCGCGTTTCCCACAGTCGTAAAGGCAAAGCCGCCCGCTTGGTCGTTCACGTCGATTCCATCAATCGTAAGGTTGCTCTGATCGGTCCGGGCCCCAGTGACAGCTCCATCCCGATTCGCACCGCCTCCGGCGTCTGGCGTAACACCAGCCTGCAGACCCAGCAAAGTAGAGGGATTCTCGCGAAAGATGGATGGCAAATTCTCCAACGCCCGGGTATCCAGCACGTTTCCGATGCTGGCATCTTTAGTGTTCAACGTTTCCGCAGCGGAAGCCTTGACTTCGATGAATTGCGTGACCTCTCCGACCTCGAGTGTGGCATTACGGGTGGTCGTCAAAGCAACACCGAGTGAAACATCACTAATCTCAAGCTTCTTGAATCCCGTCTTCGAGAACGTGAGTTTGTACCCCGGCCCAGGCGTTACGCGAGGAAACTGATAGTCACCTGCGTCGTTGGTAGTCGTCTTGAGATGAATGTTGATCTGATCGTTGTCGAGGGCGACCTCCACGTCCGCAATCGCAGCACCGGATTTGTCCAAGACCACGCCAGCTAAGCCTGAGAATTCCTGCCCGTGGAGCGTTGCAAGAATCAGAAGAGTGAAGAAGGAACCAAATAGGAGTTTACGCATGCTTTGAACCACCCCTTTCCACAAGTGCTTTGGGTACTTCGCCAAGCCCAACTAGTTGCCTCAGAACAGCGTTGCCAGTTTGCAAGCGATGTAAAAGTAAGAATCCGCAGGCTGATATCCCTTACCTTTTGCTGTTGCCCCCAAGGTCCGCTGACACCAGCACTTCGCCTTAAGAGAACCAATGTTGAATCGACAGCAAGACGATGGCCAGAAAATCTTTTTGGCCTTGTGTCCAATCTGAACAGGAATAAGCACTTAGCGGCGTGTCGAGCAGACAATTTCCTGACAATGGGCGCGTGGCTCTGACAATTTGTAAGCGTTACGGAAATATGGATTGCTTAGATGCGATCTTTCTAATCGTCAATGCCGTAACACGAATTCTCTGCTGAAACATACCCCCGGAGCCCTTTCAATTCTTGGACGATTCCCGAAGTCCACACACGCGGGCATACTCCGCTGCTTCGCCCATTCGCGGCGGGAGAACTAGGGGGGAATAGCAGGGTTTGGGCAAAATTTTCATGGGACTAGTACTCTGGGGGTTCGAATGCCGTGCAAGAGTTGGATGTATCTGCTTGATTCTGAAAGGATTTAATGTAAAGTAGGGTCTCAGCAAGATTTGGTTGCCATCGTGCCCACTTTTCTTCATCGGGTCCAAATCGAATTGGAGGTAACTCAATGCGATTGCGGACTGCCCTTTGCCTAGCCACAATTCTGGTGCTTTGCTGCAGCATAGCAGCTTGGGCTACGCCGATCACAGGTAGATCCGCGTCAGCCAGACTATCCACCGATGACCGGCTATGCTTAGGGAAAATTTCAAAAATTGCAGATGCAGCTTTCTCACTGGAATTCACGAAGGGTCAAGAACGAAAAGTATTGGAATTCATGATTGACGGCGACAGCAAGGTCAAAGGCAAGCTCGAAGGGGGCTCTCCGGCGAAGGTGGGGTACCGTTTCGCGGATAGAAATGTGGCCGTTCACGTTATCGTGACCCCAACTTCGGGAATGGGCGCTCGCTGAAAGGACGAAGGCGCGATTCACGAGCCGATCTAAGGCAATCGTAATATCAACGCGGCCGCCCGCACCCAGCCCTCGCGGTCCATCTTCGTATTTGGATTGAGGAGTCCCGATGCGCACGACTCTGAAAATCGTCCTGCCCCTGATCGTGAGCGTCGCCATCGTGTCCCTGCTCTTCGCCGCATACCAGGTGCGCAGCGAAAAGCGCATCTTGCGCAATGACCTCTCGCGCCGCGCGGAAATCCTCGCCGAAAGTCTTCAGGATAGCGTGGAACGGCTGCTGGATCGCGGGCAGGAGAAAGGCCTGCAGCGACTCGTCGAGCGATATGGCCAGCGCGAGCACTTGAAAGGAATTGTTGTTTATGATGCCAGCGGCATGGTTCTGGCGATTACCCCGGGCCTACGGCCGTCCTTCCTATTGCGTCCCTCAGCCGCCTCGCGAGCCACAAAAGAAGACAGGGGAACAGGCGAATTCCAAAGTGCCGAGCTAACCTTAGCGCTGCGTGAATCGGATAGAGTTCCATTGCATGTCTACGCCTTGCCGCTTCACCGCGGTGGCGAAGTTGTGGGCTCGCTCGTCCTGGTGCACGATACCAGTTACATCGATACGCAGGTCGGGCACACGCTGCGGGATTCCCTCCTTAATGCAGGCGTACAAACTTTGCTGATTACGGGCCTTGCGCTGATCCTTGTTCGCTGGACGTTTACGGGGCCGCTGACGCGGACTGCAAACTGGCTGCGTACAGTGCGGACCGGGCAGCCAAATTCGCCATCAGCGCTGCCGCAGGGCGAAATCATGGAACAGTTACACCATGAAGTGACACACTTGGCGAAGGATTTGCATACCGCGCGTGCCGCAGCGGAAGAAGAAGCCCGGCTCCGCGATTCCCATGCCTCTCTGTGGACTGCCGAGCGGCTGCGCATCAGCGTGCGCAACAAGCTTCAGGAGAAACCACTGTTTGTCGTTTCGAATCGCGAGCCTTACATGCACGTCTTCAACGGTGGAAAATCGATTAAAACGATCGTACCTGCCAGCGGCGTGGTGACCGCGCTCGAGCCGGTTCTGCTGGCGTGCAATGGCACATGGATCGCCAATGGCTCCGGCAACGCCGACCGCGAAGTTGTTGATGCGCACGACCGGCTTCGCGTTCCTCCCGACCATCCGAGTTATACCCTACGCCGAGTCTGGCTTACTGACGAAGAGGATAAGGGATATTACGAAGGATTTTCGAACGAGGGGCTCTGGCCACTCTGCCACATCGCACACACACGCCCGATCTTTCGCCCGGAAGACTGGCTCCAGTATCAGAAAATCAACCAACGCTTTACCGATGTGGTTTTACAGGAAATGGAGGATGCTGAATCACCGATTCTCCTCGCGCAGGATTATCACCTCGCTCTGCTCCCGAGGATGGTGAAAGAGGCCCGACCTGACGCGCGGATTGCTACTTTCTGGCACATTCCCTGGCCAAATCCGGAAGTCTTCGGCATTTGCCCGTGGCAACGAGAGCTGATTGACGGCCTTCTCGGTGCCGACCTAATCGGCTTCCACATTCAATCGCACTGCAACAATTTTCTGGAAACTGTGGACCGCGCGCTTGAAGCGCTGACCGAATGGGATCGTTTCGCCGTCAATCGTCAAGGTCACGTCACGCGCGTGCGTCCGTATCCCATCAGCGTGGCGTTTGCTGAAAACCCTCGGGCGACGGCCGGCGATTTTGCTAATGCGGGCGCACTGCGCGCTGCTTTGTGCGAAGAGATGGGAATTGAGGCTTCGCTTCTTGGCGTTGGCGTGGATCGCGTCGACTATACCAAAGGCATCCTCGAGCGCTTCCGCGCACTGGAGCGCTTTTTCGAGCTGTATCCGAATTACCAGCAGCGGTTCAGTTTCGTTCAGATCGGCGCGCCCAGCCGTACCGACATCGAGCGCTACAAGAATTTTCTCGAAGAAGTCAGCACCGAAGCCGAACGCATCAACACGCGTTTCCAGACACCTCGCTGGAAACCCATCGTGTTCCGGAAAAAACACCACTCTCATGAGGAAATTTCTTGTTTCTACCGGGCCGCCTCCTTCTGCATGGTCACCTCGCTGCACGACGGGATGAATTTGGTGGCCAAGGAATTCGTTGCCTCGCGCGAGGACGAGCGCGGAGTGCTGATCCTCAGCACATTTGCCGGGGCGGCGCACGAGCTTTCCGACGCGCTGCTGGTCAATCCGTATGACGTCTCGCAGCTCGCCCGAGCCATTCACCGCGCGCTGGAAATGCCTGAACACGAGCAAACCACGCGGATGCAGCGGATGCGGCACACCGTGCGGGAACACAATGTCTACCGTTGGGCCGCGCATCTTCTCTCTGATCTAACCGAGATCCGTATCGAATTGCCGGAGCGCGCGGAGGCGCAGCACGCGCCGTGAGCCGGTTGACCGGAGCCGCGGTTCTTCTCTTGCAACGATGGGGTGGCGTTGGAGTATTTTGGAGAGGGAAGGATTGCTCACTTGAACATCGCAGAAACGCCTTTCGATTTCGTAACGGCGTCCTATCTGACGCGCATCAGCAATCAGTCTGCAGGCACACTGGCGGAATTACTGACCGGGCTCGAACATTGCAGCGATACTTCGATTTTCCACCACACCTTTCAAACCCTGGGCACCCATCACTTCTTGACGGAGGGTTTTTCGAACGACTTCGCCCAGTGGGTGCTCTCCGCCACGAACCGGAATGATCTCGCCGAGCAACTAGCGGCCCTCGACATTCGCGATTACACGTCGATTGCGGCGCTGCGCAGCGATCTTTGCCGCGTGGTTCAGGATTTTTGCGCAGCCCAGCCGCAACTTGCGGCTCAGTCGGCCCTCGAGCCATTCTACTTCTGCGAGAGCGTCGAAGTGAACGTGCCCCTCGGACGGAGCGCGCGTACCCTTGAGGAGTTCCGCGAGGGCTTGGAGCACCTGAGTCACGCCGGTTTCCACTTTCACTTCATCTCTTCCCGATTGCGGCTCCAGCTCCGGACGAACGATTTTTCTCATTGGCTTTCCGGCAGTTTAGGTCTTCGCACTCTCGCCGACAGTGTCGATCACATCGATATCTATACGAACACCTTGGATAGTGCCAGAGTGAAGATGCTTCGCTTGATTGATCGGGAGAGGAGAAAGGCGTGAGGGAAACTCTGGTTGTGAGCCGCATTCCCCTGGACCACTACGCTGAATTGATTGGCGCCGGTGAAATTGAGGAATTGCGCGCCCTGGCTAAACCCTTACAAGGGCGCAGCATCGAGATGATCAACTCAACCGCCGTGGGCGGAGGCGTTGCGGAAATTCTCAACCGCCTCGTTCCTCTCGCGGAAGAATTGGACCTCAATATCAAATGGGACGTGATGAGCGGCGCCGAAGATTTTTTCGACGTCACCAAGTCCTTCCATAACGCCTTGCATGGTGAGCCCTATCACGCCAGCCCCCGGGATTTCGAGATCTTTCTCGCTTACAACGAACATAATCGCACAACCCTGCCGCTCGATGCAGAAATCGTAGTCATCCATGACCCGCAACCAGCCGCCCTGATTGACGCGAGGCAGCCCGGCTCCAATCATTGGGTGTGGCGCTGCCATATCGATCTCTCGCATCCGAATCGCGCAGTCTGGGAGTTTCTGGAGAAGTTTGTCTCGCGCTATGACGGGGCCATGTTTTCTTCTCCCGAATTTTCGCGGCAACTCCCCATCCCGCAATATCTTTTTTATCCTGCCATTGACCCGCTTTCCGAAAAGAACTGCCCGCTTGATCAGGAATTTATCGAACAAACGCTGCATCGCTACCAGATTGACGCGCAACGTCCCATATTGACTCAGATTTCCCGCTTCGACCGCTTGAAGGATCCTGTCGGCGTAATCCGTGCCTACCGCATCGTGAAGCGCTACTTCGATTGCCAGTTGGTCCTTGCAGGCGGCAGCGCCGCAGACGATCCCGAGGGCTCCATCGTTCTCAAAGAAGTCCGGCGCGAAGCGGGCCACGATCCTGACATCAAGATCCTCGAACTCCCGGCTTGGGCGCCGCTCGAAGTGAATGCGCTCCAGCGCGCTTCGACGATCGTCATCCAGAAAAGTCTGCGCGAAGGTTTCGGCCTCACCGTATCGGAAGCGCTCTGGAAAAAAAAGCCGGTCGTCGCTTCCGCTGTCGGGGGCATTCCAACGCAAATCATTCACAAGCACACCGGCCTGCTGACCCACTCCGTGGAGGGCACCGCCTATCAGATGCGCTTTTTGCTGTCGCATCCGGAAATTGCCGCAAAGCTGGGAGAACATGGTCACGAGCATGTCAAGGAGAACTTTCTCATTACGCAAAAATTGAAGCGCTATCTGGCCCTCTTTCTGATGCTCACCCGGGGCCAGTAACGGAAAGTCCTACGCACTGGCAACTCCGGGCTTGCAGCCCTCATCTAACCCCAAAAGCAGAAACCTTCCCCAGCCGCAAGTCAGGCCCTGCTTTTTGCAGTTCCAACTTCTTTGTACGAGGAGACTACGAATGAAGCGTGTCGTCCTACTCTTGTTCTTGACAGGCTGGCTTGTGCCGCTGGCTTCGGCGCAGGATCACTTTCAGGTTGGCGCTTATGGCGATTATTTCCGCATCACCCAAACGAACACGGATATGGCAGGACTCGGAGGGCGCGCCGCCGTCAAACTTTTCTCGCACGTAATGGTGGAAGGTGAGATGAGCTATGACTTCGAGCAGGCCTTCACCGAGCGGTGCCTTAGTTCGGGCTGCACAGTCACGGTGGCAAACAGCAATCTGAAAGTTCTGCACGGGCTGGTAGGTCCGAAGTTCATAGGGGGCCGCCATGCGATTCGCCCGTTTCTAGCAGTTAAAGGGGGCTTCATTAATTTCCAACTGAATCCTCGGCCGGCAAGCTTCTCCGGGTTCGTGAGTTCCGTTGACAATCTGCGCTCGAATAATGTGAGCGCGGTGCTTTATCCGGCCTTGGGTGCGGAGGGGCATCTTGGCCCCATCGGTCTCCGTCTGGAAGCGGGAGATGAGATGTACTTCGCTGGTTCCACGCACCACAACCCGCGCGTAGCGTTCGGACCGTTCCTGCGCTTCTAAGAACGGAGAATTCTGCAAGGTCTTGCTGTGCGGTCCGAGGGGAGATTCCGTCTGAGAGGACGACAATCTCTCCTCATTTGCAGTTTTTCAGAATCCGTTGCTGCGGCGCAAGATCAGGCAACCCGCGATCATGTCGTGCAAGGCCTGCTTTTTCTCCGTGAATCCCGCCATGATGTACCCGATGAATGCGGGGACCATGTTTGTCACGATCTTGGCAAAGTGCCTTCCCGTGGCGCGCCCAAAACTAACGCGCCGGCCTGCCATGTCCGTCACCACCAGGCCCAGCGCCTTCTTGCCCACAGTTGCTTGCCACTCCGAACTCTCCATCAGCGCGTGATAGAGCCACGTGACCGCCAGGCTGACGGTCGCAAACAAGAAAATCACTCCGATGATCAAAAAAATTCCCGCGTCGCTCAATTCTTCCTGCGGATGGATCTCGCTCAAAAGCGCGCCCAGGCCCGTTAGAAAGATCAACGGAATCAGGACCAAAATCACGCCAAGACTCATCACCACGCCGTCAATGAGATAGGCAACAAAACGCAGCCAAAACCCGCCATATTCCACACGAGGGGCAGCAGCCGCGATCGCTGGCCCGTTCATCGTCGGTGCTCGGGGCAGGGCGACGGCGCTGGAAAACGCTTGGCCACACGCCGAGCAAAATGCCACGCCATCCGCCATCGGGGCACCACACTTAGAACAATACACGGGGTCTCCTTGTCTTTTTCCAACCCATTGCAGGATCAAACGATATTTGCAACGAAATCCTACTTGCAACGTTCGACTCGGTCAATTGGACCGGCCGATTCGAACACGCCTATCACTGTCCGAAATGCTCATGGTGCTGGCGCAAAAGGAACTGATCGGTCATCCCGGCGATGTAATCGCAAACGATAACGTGCCGCGCTTCCGTCTGTGCAAGCTCTTCATGCGAAGGCGGCATGGAGCCGCGCGTTGCCAGGTAATAAGTGAAAAGCTCTTCGAGGCATTTCACCGAACGGTCGCGGTCCTCGGTGATAGCCGGATGATTGTAAATGTGAGTGAACAGAAAGTGCTTGAGTTCCGCGTTGTGCGCTGCCGCGGCTGCGCTGAAGCCGGCGAGCCGTTTTGGGGCCCGCCGGATGTCCTCTGTAGATGATGCATGCGACGCCTGCACGCGCTGCTCGGTAGACTCGATGAGATCGGTGGCCAGCGAATCGAGGACCCCCTTGAGCGCTTCGTTGAATTTCAATTTTTCGCGGACTCCGGGATGCGCCGCATTCACACGGGCGTAGGCTTCGCCAAAGAAAGGAACTTCCCGGCGCAAGGCGCCAAGATCGAGAAGTTCTGCTTCCAGCGCATCGTCGATATCCGCCGTGTTGTACGCAATTTCATCCACCCAATCGATGAGCTGGGCTTCCAGCGGCGGGCGCAAATCGAAGAGGTATTCGCGGAGTTGCGGGAATTCCTTCTCCGAATAATCCCGGGAATGTTTGATGATGCCTTCGCGGACCTCAAAGGTGAGATTGAGGCCGGGGAAATCCAGATAGCGCTGTTCGAATTGTTCGACGATGCGAAGCGCGTGCAGATTGTGATTGAAATAACCGCCGTGCGCGCGGATCAGTTCGTCCAGTTTGCGTTCCCCGGCGTGCCCGAACGGAGGATGGCCAATGTCGTGGACCAGCGCCAGGGCTTCAGCGAGCTCCGTGTTCAAACGCAGAGCGGCAGCCACGGTGCGCGCAATCTGCGCGACTTCCA
The DNA here is from genome assembly GCA_003224145.1 of Acidobacteriota bacterium. Lineage (GTDB taxonomy): Bacteria > Acidobacteriota > Terriglobia > Acidiferrales > UBA7541 > Acidiferrum. The sequence continues at coordinate 964 of QHYN01000208.1, read as the reverse complement.
GCGTGTGCGTCAGGCGATTGCGGAAGTGATCCGAATAGCGGGTAGTGAAAACTTGCGTCTTGGCTTCGAGGCGGCGAAAGGCTCGTGAATGAATGATGCGGTCGCGGTCGCGGGCATACACACTGCGATAGGGATGCGCCGGCTCCGGGTAGCGGCGGCCACGGGAATCCTCGGCACGCATGGCCCAGGGAGCTGGAGTGGGAAGAGTTTCGATGGTCCGCTCCAATCCATTCCGCGAGATCTGCACGAAGGTCCACCCGCGGCGGAGCTCAGGACTTTGGTGAAAGGGAATCCAGCCCGCGGTCGGCCTGCTCGGCAAGCGCGGTATCCGGAAACTCTTTCTTGATTTGCTGGTAGATGCTCGCCGCCTCCTTTGGATTGGAAGGGGCCAGAACGCGTGCAAGCTCCAACAGCACGAGAGGCCGGGGCACGATCACACTCGGCTTATCCGCGAGCGCGCGAAAGATTTTGACGGCATCGTCAGTCTTACCGGTGCGCGAATAAATGACGCCCATCTGATACTGCGCCATCGTCGCGAGCTCCTTGTCGCTGCCGCTGCTGATCTTCTTCAGCTCTTCAAGCGCCTGATTCTGGCGGTCGAGATCTTCCAGGCAGAGTGCCGCATAATACCGCGCGAGTTTGCCGGGATTTGTGGAAGGATATTTGTCGGCAGTGCTGTTAAATTTGTTCAAGGCATCCTGGACACGCGACTTTTCATCCGGGTAAACCTGCTCATTGGGTTCCGCAGGGTCAGGCGCAGTGCCGATACGGCTCTGGTAGGCCTTCATTGCAACATCGAATGCGCTCGAAGCTTGCACCGTCTGGCGATCGATGTAGAACCGCCAGCCCCCATAGCCGAGGGCGATAGCCAGGACAAGGACCACAAGGATGCCGGCAAATTGGCCGTGCGAGAAGACGGCTTCGGCGCCATGCTCGATGGTTTCCTTAATCTTGTCTTGCTTCA
>QHYN01000055.1 GCA_003224145.1 Acidobacteriota bacterium | reverse complement strand
AGAGCTGCGTGAGAAAGAGAGCAGAATGGCCGGACCCGCCAAGGTACTGCCGCAGCGGAAAGGTGTTGTTTATAACCTCGCCTTCGTATTCTTTCCACGAAACGGTCATAGTGCACCTCAAACTGCAGAGTTCTTACCGCCGGTGAATGGGGACACCGCCATTCGGCCGGTAGACTTTCGTCGAGGGAGCGCCACGGCGTCTGAGGCAGGGCTGGTAAGTCTAGACTCGTGATTTGCAGGCGCCTGGGGGCGCTCAACGCCTTCATTCTTGCATGAAATGGGCAAAGAGGGCGATACAGATTCCTATGAGTAAAGAAAGGGCCACCGGCGGGCCTGCGGTCGGCGGTCGAGAGCGGCGGAGAAGCATGGAAGCAATGGTTCACGGCGCATGGGAACGCGGAGACGAGCACTCTTCTCTAAATCATGTGCAAAAGCCACCCATGAAATCATCGCCATATCCGCTACTTTCCCGCCGATCAGCCGGACTCGAACCGAGCCCTCTTGTGCTTTTCCGCTGCGAGAAGAAGGTGCCTGGGGCCGCTCACAAAAGGATTGCCGCGTTCATAGAAGCGCAGGGGGCGATTGGCCGCGCGGGTGATCCCAATGCGCACCGTCCTCGCGATCCGGCCAACCGGTTGATTCGAAACCCCGAGCCACAGAGTGCGGTCTGAGCACAGATCGACGCCGTCGCAACGGCGATCAATCTGGAGCGCCGCTGCAAGGCGCCCCGGCCCGCGAGTGAGATCGAGCAGCCGGGTGGTTTTGCGGCGCCGTTGCATGATTTCGATTCCTTCGAGTGGCTCTAGGGCACGGATCAGAATGGCCGCTGCGGTGCCCACCGGTTCGCTTACCACATTCAGCATGAAGTGGGCGCCATAGTTGAAGAATATATAGACATGGCCGTGGGCCAGATACATTGAGCGAATCCGCGGCGTCGGCCCGCGGAAATGGTGTCCGGCGGGATCGCCCGGTGGATATGCTTCGGCCTCGACGATCCGGCCACTGAGGCGCCCGGTGGGCAGATCGTGGACCACCACTTTGCCGATCAGGAAACGCGCGAGTTCAATGGTGTCATGCGGGAGTTCGGATCGGCGCAGCCGGCGAATGGGGATGATTGCCGATGAATCATTCCGCGCCGCAGTTGGTGAGGGCATACGAGGGCTTTTAGCGGGAAAGGACCTTCTGCAAGTCGCCGGCAGAAACAAGATCCTGATACTCGCGGTGTTTCCGGATAAAGCTGGAGACATAGGGGCAGAGGGGAACGACGCGCAAATGATTGGGACGCGCAAAGTCGACTGCGGTACGCGCTAGCTTTGCGGCTAGACCTTTACCTTCAAGCGCTGGCGGGACTTGCGTGTGGCGCAGCACGAGGCGATCGGGGAAACGACCGTAAGTAATGAACGCGCGAAGGCCGGCTACGGTTGTCTCGAATCGGCGAGCCTCTTCATTGTGGGTGACAATTATGTCGTCCACGTTCATCTTCTCCACTCACCCAGCCGCATTGGTGGTCTTTTTATTGCGAACATAGCTCAGTGCGCCCGAAGGGCACTGCTCGACCTGCTTACTAATGCGATCGGTGGACGCGCCGCCTATGTTGATCCAGGGACGAGCGCTCACATTGAAAACTTCCCTGAGCCCCTGGACACATTTGCCGGAATGGATGCAGATGCCCGGTTTCCAGATGATCGTGATTTCGCCGTTGCTATAGGTCTTTTCCGATTCGCTCACGTGGACCTCCGGGTGATGGCGAAATTCTATCAGGGAATTCGCATGACTCTATGTTCCGGGGGAGTCGGACGGCTCGTTATTGAAAAGCCGCGCCAGCTCCGCATGTTCGATCACCACGGCGGGATCTTGCTGGATGGCGTCGAAGTATTTTTTCTGGAAAACATCCCCGGACTCCGTGGGGACAAACATTTTTCGCGCCAGCGAAAAAGCCACGCTCGTGTATTCGGGTGTGATGGGCTCCTTGGCCGCCAGAGATTCATCGATACGCACTACGAATTCCGAGATGTTATGGAGCCAGGCGAATTGTGCGTGGTCCACGACCAGACGAAACAGTTCGCCAGCGTTGACATAACCGTGTTCGCGTTCATAGGTTCGGCGTTCCATTTCCAGAAGCGTTTTGTGCACACGGAGAAGAGCGAGACGTAAGGCGATCAGCCTTCCGCGCGCCGAGGAGTCATTGTCCGACGCATGCAAATTGGAGTTCGCAGAATCCATTTATCTTCCGGCCTTCCTATTTTCCGATAGCCGGTTTCCATTTTCAAAAGGAATGTCCGCTGAATCGTTGTTCAACGCGAACATTCCCCTGCTCTTCGCCAAACGCAAAACGGAATGCTAATCCTCGTCGTGATAGCGCTGTTCCCCGACGGGCAGAGGGATGGGGAGCCTGTTCTCGCGAGGCGGCAGCGGGCACGTCGCAAACGCAGTGTACGCGCACGGCGGATTTTCCAGGCGGTTGAAATCCAGCACAAGTTCCCCCGGCTTGTCGAGGCCATTGGTCGGAAAACCGGTGTACAGAAAGCGGCAAGCGCCATAGGTTGTCGTCGTGCTCGTCGTATCTCGAAGAATAAAGAAAAGTTTGGCAACCGCAGGATCTTCGAGCACCGGCTCAAGGCGGAATGTCTTTCCAGCGAGGTTGAATTCCGTGGCTCCGGGGACGGGTTGGTCGTAGTTCGTGCCCACCAGAGTGGCGAGTGTAATCGTCTTGAAAGGACTATAAGGAATCCACTTTGCCGTCACGCGGTAAGCCTCGTCCGGTGCGTACCATTTAAGACCATGAAAGCCCAGGATCGAAGGAGAATGGGCATCTTTGATTCGCAGAGCGAAGCGGGCTTCGCGGCGGATCACGTACATACTGAGAGTGCCGATCGTCATCCGGGGCGCAACTTTATCCTTGTTGGCCTCCGCACGCAGATCCAGAGCTTTCGCAGGGGAGCGCGCTACCAGGAAACCTTTCGGGAATCCCTCGGCCGGCGGCTTTAGTGTGACCGTTTCTCCTTCGAGATGCAGGATGCCGAGATGCGCGGGTCCCTTCGCGAGCTGGACTTTGTTGTCGGAAGCGGAGCCCACCGTATTATCGCCGGGTTGGAGCCATTCCAGTCCTACCAGTGAGAGCCAGCCGTCCGGTTTCAGCAAATCCGCAGTGTGCGCGGCGCGCCAGTTGGCCAAATCCTTCTCAAAACTGCCGTCTTGAGCGAGCAGAGCCCCGGATAGAAGGAGGCTGGCAAGGATCACAGAAATCCGCCTGGCGGCTCGATGGAAGCGGCGCATACGGAAGTATAACCCGATGCTGTGCATCGTGAGGAACGCGAGCCTCATCACATGGAATGGTGACCAAGTTACGGAAGTGGAGAACGACTAGCAGGTGGAAAAGGTGAGAAGAAACCGTGTGCTCTCGCTTGCTGGAACAGGAGTTCGTCCATTTTCCTTAATGATTAGAGTAAGCTGCGCGGCATGAGGGAACTCGCTGGCACTTACCGGAATGCTCTCGAAAAGTGTATGCTTTGGTGCGATCGGTCCGGTGGGGTTAACCTCTGATTGAACTCGCTTGGGTGTATCTCGTCGATAGTGTGCAATCTCCCTAGGCAGTTGACCTTTTTGGGGTCGGAGGAATCTTCATGATTGTGGGCGTTCCGCGAGAAAGTTTCCCGGGAGAGCGGCGAGCCGCGCTTGTTCCTGGAGTGCTTCAGAATCTTGCCAAGGCAGGCTTGGAAGTTGTCGTGGAGGAAGGAGCTGGCGCCAGCGCAGGCTACCCCGATGCGGACTATGCCGCCAAGGGCGCAAAAATTGTTCCCGATCGTGCCGAAGTTTTTCGCGCCGCCGATATTATTGTTCAGGTTCTCTGTTATGGCTCGAACGACAAAACCGGCAAAGCCGATGTTCCGCTCTACCGCAGCGGCCAGACCCTTGTCGGGTTCCTGCGCCCGCTGGGTTCCATCGAGACCATCCGGGAAATCGCCTCCAAAGGCGTGACTTCCTTTTCCGTCGAACTGATGCCGCGCACCACGCGCGCTCAGAGCATGGACGCTCTTTCTTCAATGGGAACCATCTGCGGATACAAGGCGGTAATCCTTGCCGCGGATAAATTGCCGCGCATTTTTCCCATGCTCACCACCGCCGCAGGGACCATCACGCCGGCGCGCGTGTTCATTATTGGCGCCGGCGTGGCCGGGCTTCAGGCCATTTCCACGGCCCGCCGCCTCGGTGCCGTCGCTTCTGCTTACGATCTACGGCCCGCCGCCAAGGAGCAGGTCCAGAGCCTCGGCGGCCGTTTTGTCGAACTTCCCATCGAAGCCAAGGATGCCGAAGATGCCCGCGGCTACGCCCGCGCGCAGGACGAGACTTTTTACAAGCGCCAGCGCGAACTACTGGGAAAAGTCGTTGCCGAAAGCGACGTGGTCATCACTGCTGCTGTCATCCCTGGCAAGAAGCCTCCGGTGCTGGTCACCAAAGAGATGGTTGCGAGCATGGCGCCCGGCGCCGTGATCGTGGATCTGGCCGGCGAGCGCGGTGGAAATTGCGAACTCACTCATCCGGGCGAAGTCGTCGTCGAGCACGGCGTCACGATCATCGGCTGGTTCAATCTGGCGAGCAGCGTGCCCTATCACGCCAGTCAGATGTACGCGCGAAACATCAGCGCATTCCTCTTGCATCTGGTCAAAGACGGCAAGTTGCAACTCGATCTCGACGACGAGATTGTTCGCGAAACCCTGCTCACGCACGGCGGTGAAGTCTTCAATTCACGCGTCAGAGAATTCTTCTCGCTCCCGGCTTTGCCGCCTGTTGCAAAGGAGGTCGCGAAGTCATGAAGCTGGACCTGCTCACCAGCCTCTATGTTTTCATGTTAGCCGCGTTCATCGGATTTGAAGTTATCCGCCGAGTCTCTCCTCTTCTCCACACTCCCTTGATGTCCTTGACCAACGCCCTCGATGCCATCGCCGTCGTCGGTGCCATCATCCTGGCCGGCGAATACCACGCCCACGGCGCGCTGCTTGCCAAAATCCTCGGCACGATCGCCATCGTCGCCGCCACCAGCAACATCGTCGGCGGCTTCCTCATCACCGACCGAATGCTGCGGATGTTCAAAGCCAGCGGGCCGAAGAAACCATGATCAACGTGCCCGCAACGGAATACGTCATTGAAGTCACCTATCTGATTGCCACCGCCCTCTTCATTCTCTCGCTGAAGTGGCTGAGCTCCCCCGCCACCGCGCGCCGCGGCGTCTTTGCCGGCGAAATCGGCATGCTCCTGGCCGTCGTAGGCACTCTTCTTCACCACGGCATCGTCGAATACAAATGGATCTTCATCGCCCTCGTTCTCGGATCCATCATCGGCGTGCCTCTCGGCGAAGTGGCCATGACAGCCGTGCCGCAGCGAACCGCCCTTAGCCACGCCTTCGGCGCTCTTTGCGTGACGCTCGTCGGCACCGCCGAATTTTATCTCCGCGCGCCCGATGTACCGCCTTTCATGATGGGCGTTCTCTCCATGGAAGTGATTCTCGGCTCGCTCACGTTCACCGGCAGCTTGATGGCCGCGGGAAAACTCCAGGAAATTCTTCCCCAGCGCCCCATCACCTATAAAGGCCAGAACTTCGTCAATCTTGGCCTTCTCGGCGTAGCCATTGTCATCGCCGGCGCGCTTGTCGCGCATCCCGGAAGAATTCAGCTCTTCCCGGTAATCGTCGGTATCCCGCTTGTCTTCGGCGTAATGATGATTATTCCCATCGGCGGTGCCGACATGCCCACGGTCATCTCCCTCCTGAACTCTTACGCCGGTCTTTCCGCTGCAGCGATGGGCTTCGTTCTGCAAAGCAAGCTCCTGATCATTGCCGGTGCCCTCGATGGCGCTTCCGGCTTCATTCTCTCCGTTAACATGTCCAAAGCCATGAATCGCTCGTTTTCTAACGTGCTCTTCGGCGCCTTCGGCCAGGAACAGCACGCTGCCGCCGCCACACAGCAGGCCCGCAGCGTGCGCAGCGCCACTCCCGAAGAAGCCGCCGCGATTCTGGCCGCCGCGAACAAAGTGGTCATCGTCCCGGGCTATGGCATGGCCGTGGCCCAGGCACAGCACAAAGTCCGCGAACTCTATGACGCCCTCACCAAGCGCGGCGTGGACGTCAAATTCGGCATCCATCCTGTTGCGGGCCGCATGCCTGGTCACATGAATGTCCTCCTCGCCGAAGCCGACATTCCTTACGACAAGTTGTGCGACATGGAGGAGATCAACGGGGATTTTCCGCAAACCGATGTCGCTCTGGTGATCGGCGCGAACGACGTCACGAATCCCGCCGCGCGCACGGATCACTCCAGCCCCATCTTCGGCATGCCCATCCTCGATGTGGACAAGGCGCGCACCGTGATGGTCATCAAGCGCAGCATGGCCGCGGGCTTCGCCGGCATCGAAAACCCGCTCTACTACCTGGACAAAACGCTCATGCTCTTCGGCGACGCCAAGAATTTCGTTGGCTCCATCGTTCGCGAGCTTGGCGGCCACCACGAGTAGAGTTTCCTTACAAGAAACTGGTGAGCGATCCTTGCGTCCCGCTTCCCCCGACCAGCGCGAGCGCGACCCAGCGCCGCGTCATTTCGCGTCGTGGAAGATGATCCCCAGCGTGTAACGCGTGCCGCGGTGCACCCGACTCACCCCGTGCCGCATATTCACGCGGTAGTAACCACGTGTGCCTCTCACAGGGCGGTACCGCGTCGTAAAAATAATCGCCTGGCCTTGATCGGCCCGTACTACCTCGGCTTTGGATTGCGCCCGCGGCTGCTGCTCGACCAACAGGAACTCCCCGCCTTCCCAGTCGCGCCCCTGCTGCCCCAGCAGGAATACCATCTGCAGGGGAAAGCTGACGTCGCCGTAGATGTCCTGGTGCAGGCAGTTGTATCCGCCCGCGTTGTAGTGGAGCAGCAGCGGCGTAGGCTTGGTCTGTCCGGCCTTGTGGCAAATTTTCAGAAAGGCATCATGTTCAGCAGGGAATCGCGGGCTTTTCTCGCCGAGAACTTCAGCCCACTGATTCGCAACATTCGCGAGATGCGGATAAGCATGCGTCCGTAACGAAGTGACGATTTCAGGCAGTGGATGGCCAAAGTATTTGTAATCACCAATGCCGAAGCGATAGCGCTCCATGATGATTTCGCTGCGGAACCGGCTCGCGTCCTTATACAGTGCGACGAGTCTGGCGCATTCGGCACTCGAAAGAACCTGCGCCGTAACCGCATAGCCCCGCTGCGAAAGGGATTCGCCCACGCTCTTCCAATCGAGCGCCTCGATTCGTTCGGCGATCGATTGAGCTTCGGATGTCCTTCGAATGGCCTCAGCCATGCCAACCTCGATGCCCATTGGTCCAGAACAACAAAATCAAAGTCTAGAGCAAATCAAACGGGCAAATCTATCCGATACCCGCCATCAAATTGGTTCCAGCGCACAATCTCGGGTTCCAGAACATACCGCCCGTCGTTGCATTTTCTGTCTCGCGCTGAAGCTAAATGCCCCATTCGGTGGTATAGTGATGGGCGTAAATTCCATCCTGCCTGCTTCTGGGAGGTTCGTATGAGCCAGAACAAGACCCTTCGCAACGATTCCCGCAGGATGTTCCTGCAAATGTCCGTAGCGGCGGCCGCCGCCTCCGCCTTTCGCATCGTAAACGAGCCCTTGCTTGCTGCCGCTGCCATCGACCGCGACCGCAATCAATTTCCCCCGGGTGCCGTGGTCATCAACGCCAATGAGAATCCTCTTGGCCCCTGCGATGCGGCGCGGGCTGCAGTTGTCTCGATGGCACCGCAAGGGGGCCGTTACTCGTACTGGCTCACCGATGAACTGGTCGACACTTTCGCGCAGCAGCAGGGCCTTAAGCGCGAATACATCCGCACCTTTCCCGGCTCCAGCGAGCCGCTGCACTTCTCGGTTCTGGCTTTTACCTCGCCAACGCGCAGCTACGTCGCTGGGGATCCCGGCTACGAATCCGGCGGACACGCGGCAAAAATTTCTGGCGCCCGCGAAGTCAATGTTCCGCTTACCAAGTCCTACGCCCACGACATTCCCGCGATGCTCGCCGCCGCGCCCGACGCAGGCCTATTCTATGTCTGTACACCAAACAATCCCACCGGAACGCTCACGCCGCACGCCGACATTGAACAATTGGTCTTCAAGAAACCCAAAGGGTCCGTCGTTCTGGTGGACGAGGCCTACATCCATTTTGCGGATGGAGCCGACACGGCAATCGACCTGGTTAAGGCGAACCAGGACGTCATCGTGTTGCGCACTTTTTCGAAGATTTACGGCATGGCCGGACTGCGCTGCGGCTTCGCCATCGCGCGCCCCGACCTGCTCGCCAAACTCGAAAACTGCGGCGGCTGGAGCGCCCTGCCCATCACCGCCGTGGCTGCCGCAACCGCCAGCCTCAAGCACGAGCATCTCGTTTCCGAGCGCAAGCTCGTGAACACCACCGTCCGTCAGAAAACTTTTGACTGGCTCGACCGCAACGGCTATTCCTACGTGCCTTCGCAGACCAATTTTTTCATGGTGGATACCAAGCGCCCCGCCAAACAGGTCATCGACTCCATGGCCGCCAAGAATGTCTTTATTGGGCGCATCTGGCCCGTCTGGCCGACGTATGCGCGCATCACCGTCGGCACCCAGGCGGAGATGGATGCCTTCACACCCGCCTTTGACGCGGTCATGAAGAATGCCAAGACCGTCAGCTTCGCGCGCCCGGCCAGCCTGGACAATTCGCGCCGCATCTATGCCGACGGCCAAATGCTGCCTGGCACCTCTTCTTAAGCCGTCATCAACATGGGCAGAAGTTGACCTCCATCCCTAAGGGCTTGGTGTATGAACTTTGACGCCCCAAGCATTCTGGCTGTTTTGGATCGTTGCTGCGATACGTTCATATTCCCGATGCTGGATAATGGCTACGTGTATTTGGCGGCTACCAGGCTTTCGCTCTATCGTTCTGTGACCGACTGGGCGATGGTGATCGAGGTGTTCGGGTTTTCGCCGCGCGCAGGACTGCCTGACACGCACATTCACACCTTCGCAAGTACTCTCCACGATCGCGATTCGCCAGAAAAATATGCAAGTCGCAAGGCCTACGAAGACTACCTCTCGAACAATCCACACAATGACTCGCGGTTCGTCTTTCCAATAAGCGAGGGTCCATGGCAAGACGCAATGGACAGTGAGCTTGTAGCAACAGACGCAAAGGGGATCGCGTTGAGAGGAGAGCCTTTGGCACTTCCATCCTACGATGAATACGAAAAACACGGCATTGAGCTTGAACAACCCTCAAGAATCCAGGTCTATGAACTGTGCCGTCTTCTGGCAGACATTGCGCGTACGAAAGTGCTGGCAACCGCTCAAGAACAGCGCATTAGTGTGCTGCCCGATATGAAGCAAATCCTGCAGCTTGAAGAGTGGCATCACCCCAACATAGTCGAGGATGATCGCCCAAGTAGTTCGGAAACGTTCCGGCAGCTCGCCCAAGTTCTAGAAACTGGGGACTTGAAACTCTATCACCCTTCAAAGCAACCCAACACGCATTGGCGGAATTGGCCCGACGGCGGAACTCTATAGCCCAGCCTCGGTTCGGGGATTCCAAAAATCTTAGGCGTGCGCTTCACTCGTGTGCCCATTTGCTGGAAGCGGTGGCACTTCGCCGTGGAACTGCTCCGCTTCCGTTGAGCCCGCCAGGGCCGTTGTGGACGAATTTCCGCCCGACACCACCTGAGCGATTTCGTCGAAATAGCCCGTGCCGACAAATTTCTGGTGCGTCACGGCACGGTACCCGAGTTCCTGCGCCGCGAACTCTTCCTGCTGCAGCTTCGAATACGCCGTCATGCCGGATTGCGCGTAGCCGCGCGCGAGGTGGAACATGGACATGTTCAGCGCGTGGAAGCCCGCCAGCGTCACGAACTGGAATTTATAGCCCATCTTGCCCAGCTCTTGCTGGAAATTTGCGATTGTCACGTCGTCCAGCTTCTTCTTCCAGTTGAACGACGGCGAGCAATTGTACGCCAGCAATTTGCCCGGGAATTTCGCATGAATTGCGTCCGCGAATTTCCTCGCTTCGGCCAAGTCCGGCGTTGATGTCTCGCACCAAATCATGTCGGCGAAAGGCGCGCAGGCCAGCCCGCGCGCAATCGCCGCATCAATCCCTCCCCGGAATTGATAGAAGCCTTCCGGCGTGCGTTCGCCATAAATAAATTCGCGGTCCCGCGGATCGGCGTCCGAAAGCAAAAGTCCCGCAGAATTCGCGTCCGTGCGCGCGATCAGAATCGTCGGCACGCCGCAAACATCAGCGGCCAGCCGCGCCGCAATCAATTTCTCGATAAACTCGCGTGTGGGTACGACCACTTTTCCGCCCAGGTGCCCGCACTTCTTCGCCGAGGAAAGCTGGTCTTCGAAGTGCACCGCGGCGGCGCCCGCTTCGATCATCGCTTTCATCAACTCGTAGGCGTTCAGCGAACCGCCAAAGCCCGCTTCCGCATCGGCGACAATCGGAGCAAACCAGTACGTCCCGGACTTTTTGCCTTCTGCGGATTCAATCTGGTCGGCACGCAGTAGCGCCCGGTTGATGCGCTTCACCAGATTCGGCGCGGAGTCGCAAGGATAGAGCGACTGGTCGGGGTAAACATCGCCCGCTGTATTGTTGTCCGCGGCCACTTGCCATCCGCTGCCATAAATCGCTTTCAGTCCCGCCTGCACCATTTCAATTGCTTGATTCCCCGTGATTGCGCCCAAAGCCGGAACATACGGCTCCGAGTGCATCAGGTTCCACAGCCGCTCCGCGCCCAGCCGCGCCAGCGTGTACTCAATCTGAATCGAGCCGCGCAACCGCACGACATCTGAATACGAATACGGCCGCGTGATACCGGACCAGCGTGGATCGGTAGTCCAGTGATTGATGGGCAGATGCCCGTTGCCGTTACCTTTGCCATTGGCCCCTTTTGCTGACATTCCGTGCTCCTTGCCTTTCGAATCTCCTCAGACTGCCGAATATTCTGCGGATCTGCTTCCCAATCCCTGTCAAATCAAGTGCGCTGAACTCTAAAATCCTCTCTCACGCCGGATTAAACTCCTCGCGCCGAATCATCTCCTCGCTGATCTGCCGGGCATCCCGAAGCGTCGCCGGCATCTGCGGGTCATTGTTCTTCCCCGTCTCGCGCAGCAATCGGTCGAGCTCTTGATCGAAAAGTCGGCTGATCAGTTCCGGTGAATGTCGAACAGGCGCGCCGTTTTCATCCACAACCTCGATGTGGGCGGCATGCCGCATGCGCTGCGCAATCATCAAGCGATAAATCCGATCGGTCGCCAAGTCCTCCATGTAGCTATCGAGCAAACTCGCGCCTTTACCGTTCAACACCCCGTTGCGATAGCGAATCACCGTTCGAATCGCCGCGCGCGTTCCCGCCAGAGTGCGCTTGCCCATTCCAGTTGGCAGCGGCCGCAGCTCCGGATGCGCATTGGCGTTTGCCGGCCGCGCCTGCAACTGGTTCGGAACAAGGAACTGGCTCACCGCGATTTCGTTCTGGTCGGGATGCCCCGTCCACGCGCCATCCATCAGCGAATTCGCTTCGTTTTTCTTGTCCTCGGCCAGAACCTTCAACGCTCGCGCGTTCAATTCCGCGTCTTCGCGGCTCGGATAGAGCGCGGTCATGCCGCCGATCGCCAGCATCCCGTGCTTGTGGCAAATCCCCGGCATCAGGTTGCGCAAATTCTGGAAAAAGGCCACGTTGTGTGGAATCGTGTTGCGATCGGGCAGCACCCACTCCGGATTTTCCAGATTGAAGTGAATCAGGCTGGCCATGTAGTCCCAGCGGCCCAGATTCAAGCCGAGAATGTGATCACGCAGATTCCAGGCAAACTCTTCCATTTGAAATGCCAGCGGATGCGATTCCACCAGCGCCATGCACTTGATCGCATTCGTCGGCGATCCCTTCAATCGCGCAATCATCTGGAAGAGATCGCGCCACCACAGCGCTTCGTCCGCCGATTCCGATTTCGGAATGTAAATGCACAGCGGATGCTTCAACACGTTGAAATCCAGCTGATAGGTGACCATCGCCACATCAAACAGCGAAGCGGGCAGCAATTCTCCCGGCAGAACTCCCGCTTGGTGAAGGTGCAAACCGCGCGGCCTCGTAAAAATCACCGTCGTGCTGGGGTTGATGCCAACTGTCTTGTTGCGCTTTCGGTCAAAATAAGTGAGCCGTCCCACCAGCGCTTCCAAGATATTCTTGATTCCCTGCGCGTTGTGTTCCCAGGCGTTGGCCGTCGAGTCTTCCAGGTCCAGCATTACGCCCGGCGCGCCGGAATTGAGCATCTTCACGACGAGTTCCGCGTCATCTGCCGGGCCAGTCATTTGATTGCGCTGGTCCGCGCACCACGCAGGGAGCTCGATGCGCCAGGGACTCATGGTCCCCACCGATGGGGGCAAGTAGGAAGGAACTTTGCCTGCATGTGCTTCAGCCAGTGCGTACTCGCGCCGCGCGATCAAGGCCCTCTGCCTCAGCGTCAAAGCAGCATGCAATGGCGCCAGAAAATCCAGAAACCCTTCGGGGAGATCGCGCTCCGGGTCAAACTCCGCCGGAGCGGAATTCACCGGAACGATTCGGTTCGCGAAGGGCAGGAGAGCAAGCACAGGATTCAGCTTTGTCGTTGCGGTCGCCATACGGTGTGTCAACCCCTTTCATCCCGGATTCGAACCCAAACTGGTTGGCGGACTGGAAAGGCAATTCGATGTCCAACCCCTGGGAAAATCTTGCCTCTAAACCCCTCACCTTCAAGGAGATAGAAAGGCCTTGCAACCCGCTGTCGGATGCTGTCGGAAAATACAGACAAAGAGTCAATAATTTTGCACATCTTCGCCGGGTCCCTTCCCTTGTCGATCCGCTTGTTCAATAGGCTGAACATGCGTTCACTCTTCACTCTCTTCTAACCCGCCCCCGCGCCGCTCGGCAATATCTTGTTCAATATTCTGAACAAATATTCTATAGTGTGAACTACTGAATTTTTCATCAGGAGTTTCCATGCCTGTCTCGGATGCCAGCCCCGCCACTGCCGTCGAACGCGCCCTCAATATTCTGGAAGCCGCCGCGCACCGCCGCGATGGCCTCACCAACTCGGAAATCAGCCGCAAGCTCGGCATTCCCAAAAGTTCCGCAAGCTACATTCTTCGAACGCTCGAGCGCCGCGGCTACTTGCGGCGCGAACCCGAAACCGGGCGCTACCGCCTCGGCCTGAAAATCCTGAGTCTTGGCGGCTACGCCCAGGCCAACCTCGATATCGCTGACGTCGCCTTGCCTTTCATGCGTACACTCGTGGAGAGAATTCACTTGACCGTGCACCTTGCCGTACTGGACCAGGGCGAAGCGGTGTATATCGAAAAGGTAGAGGCCCCGGGATTTTTTAGGGTGAATACCTGGGTGGGCCGCCGCATGTTTTTGCATTCCACGAGCGTCGGCAAATGCCTGTTGGCCTGGTTGCCGAAACAGGAAGTGGAAACACTCGTGAAGCAACAGGGCCTAAAGAAAAGAACACCGAAAACCATCTCCACGATGACCAGGTTGCTCGCGGAATTGGAGCACATCAAGCACGAAGGCTACGCGGTAGACGACGAAGAGAATAGTCTCGGCGCACGCTGTCTGGGGGCACCCGTCTTCGATGCTACAGGAAATGCGGCCGCAGCTCTTGGCGCCAGTGGCACGCTGACCCAGGTGGATGAACCCAGCATGCCCCGGATTGTCGAAGCGTTGAAGGATACCGCGCGCCGCATTTCGCGCCAGTTGCAAAGAACCGGAGCCGCCGGCGTCGCTTGATCGGCGGCCTCCGTTCGAATCAATGGATTCGAATCGCCTCCTTCGAGGCCGTTTATTTCGAATTGCCCGCCACCACCAGGTTGTTCTTCACGGAGAACACGTTGGGAACCTGATTCGCTCGCAAGTTGGCAAGGTTCTTGTCCATCTCGTTGTCGACCACGCCTTCCAGCGTCACGTTTCCATTTTTCACGATGATGTGAATCGACGGCACCGCCTGAATCGCATACCGCTGCAGGCCTGCCTCACCGTAAATTGCGCGGAAAAGCGCGCGGCGGAGCTGATCGTCCATCGGCGAGAGCGGAAGAACCTCAATATTGTTCACCACCGACGCAACTCCTTCGATACTCTTCACCGCTGCTTCCGCGTCGGATTTTAGCGTCGGCCGCGTGACTTGCCCGATCAGAGTTACCTTGTCCCCTTCCACCTGAAACGCGAGATTGTCGAACACCGAATACCACGGCAGCATCACCAACTGATGGCGCACTTCCTTCTCTAGCCGCGTCCGGTATTTTTCTTCGCTGCGCTGGTTCTTGCTTTGTGGAGAGAAGGCGGCTGCATGGCAAGGCGCCGCCACGATGGCCGCGACGAGTACCAGGGACACGAACAGGGCCCGGAGTTCCTTTGTCATGGTTTCCCTCCTCATCGACTCTTTCTGGGTTCTTCTATCAGTTAGATTCAAGGTGCACGGTCACGGGCTGCCCGGAGGAATCCCCGCGGTGAGTGCTACCATGCTCCTTGGAGAGTTCGCGGGAAAGACGAAACTGGCGGGAAGACAACAACTCTGCCCGCGGAACAGTCTTGGGTGCAGGAACTCAGGAACGGAGAGCAAATCGGGATGCTGGTGATTGGTCATCGCGGAGCGTCAGGCCACGCACCGGAAAATACTTTGGCCGCGTTTCGAAAAGCGGTCTCGCTCGGAGCCGCGTTTATTGAAACGGATCTCCAGCTCTCGCGCGATGCGCATTTCGTGGCCATCCATGATGCAACGGTGAATCGAACCACCAACGGCAAGGGAACGGTACACGACCTGACGCTTGCGGAATTGCGCCAGCTGGATGCCGGATCGTGGTTCGGAAGCGAATTTGCCGGAGAACGCATTCCCACCTTGGAAGAGATTCTGCAGTTCTCCAAAAAAAATGACGTGGTGTTTTACCTGGAATTGAAACCTGGCGGTTCCTGGGGCGGGGAGCACGCGCTGATCGGCGCTCTGCGCGATTCGGAAGAAATCCCGCGTGCCGTGGTGATTTCCTTCGACGCTTCGATGGTGCTCAATCTGCACACGATCGAGCCCACGCTGATGACTGGGTTGCTGTACGACGGACAGATGGAAAAGCCAGTAGAGAAGGCCGTGGAAATCGGCGCGCGGCAACTGATCGCGCGGGGAGACCTGGTGACCCCCGCTTTGTTGGAGCGAGCACGGAAGAAAGATTTGCAGGTGGTCTGCTGGACCGTGAATCATCCCGCGCACATGCGCATGCTGATGGAAGCTGGAGTTCACGGAATTATGAGCGATTATCCTGATCGCCTAATCGCGGCCCTGAAAAGAGAAGAGAGAGTCATCTCATGAGTTTTCAAAATCAAGCGTCATCATGGCCCTGAATCTAGATTTCATTCGTTGCGCCGCAAGCGACACAGCGTGTCAGATGAACGTCTCGCATAATTTCGCGAAGGAACTCCTAACCGCCCGGGAGCTGGGAGAAGAGAGCCGCGAGCTGGGAGACGGTGAGTTGTTCGGCGCGGGCATCGGGGCGGAGATTTTGAGAGGCGAGAGCGCCGCGAATCTTTTCAGGCTTGACGAGAGAGCGCAGGTTGTTGACCAACGTTTTGCGCTTCTTCGAGAAACATAATTTCACAAAATCGAGAAAACGTGATTCGGCAACGCGGGATGCGTCTGCGCGAGAGTCCGCGGCTGAGGAAAATTTGTGTGAGCGGGACGCCTGCGCGTGAGCGTCCGTGGCTGATGAAGAATTGCCGGCGATGGACGCGTTGGCCTGGGCGTCAGCTTCCGAAAATTTGCGGGTAAGGGAGAGGTTTGCGCGTTCGCCGGGAAGGCGCAGCGTGACGAGCGCCGAATGGACTTCGGGACGCGGATGGAATGCGTCGCGTGGAATTTCGAAGACAAACTCGGGGCGGGTATAGAACTGCGTGACGACAGAAAGATAGCCATAATCGCGTGTGCCCGGCGGCGCGGAGAGGCGCCGGGCAACCTCGGCTTGGATGACGAAATGCATTTCGTCGATGAGGTCCGCGAACTGGAAGAGGTGGTGAAGGATGGGCGAGGTGATGTAGTAGGGGAGATTTCCGTAGACGCGCACGCGCCGGCCTGCTGCGATCGCGGCGAGATCCGTTTTGAGAATATCGCCAGGCACGACGGTGAGATTGGGAAAGTCTTTCGCGAGGCGGCGCAGGCCAGCGACCAGGGGCGGATCCAATTCGATGGCGTAGACGGGACCGCCGGCCCCGAGGAGATTCCGCGTGATTTCGCCATGGCCGGAGCCGATCTCGATCCAGCAATGCTGCTCGTCGCCGGGGAGCGGCGCGGTGGAATGCGGAGAGACGCGGATGGCGCGGGCGATCTGTTCGCGCCAGTCGAGGTCGGCGAGAAAATGCTGGCCAAGGCGTTGGCGAGCCATGGGTGGGAGTGTAGCAGCAGAAGTGAGTCCGTCTGAACGTCAAAACGTCCGAATGTCTACACGTCCAAGAGGAATCCTTTCCGACAAGGGCGGGTAAACGCCAACCGAGGGGTTGGGCACCGGAAGCCGTCACGGGGTTTGCGTCCGGGCCACTCGTCCGCCGCGCGCAGCAATAAACTCGTAGGCCTCCTCCGTGATAATCCGCCAGCAGATTAGAGGCTTCTCCTTATATGGAGTCTTGGGGGCCCGTACCCTTGCTGACTGATGGAGGCCGAACCGATGATGAAAGCTAACTCAGGTCTTGCAAACAAAGGCATAGAACGAATCCTCGAACTCTCGGCGGATGCGCACATCCGAAGACGGTGGACGGCTAAGGATTCTCCGGAGTTTCACAAGTTGACCGGAGCGATAGCAGCCTACGGAAAAGCGCTCGCGCTTCTCACCGCACTTCGACAGCGGGAGGAATTCCACGCAATCATCTATCAGTGTGACGTGCCGCCTGCGCTTCAACCGGTTGGTTGAGAAAGGGTTGGTCCAATATGTGGCGCAAGAATTGTCCCGTCTGCCGCTGTGCTCGGAATGACGGACACCGGACTGAAGTCCGGCCTCTACGTAGGTGGCGGCGAGCCGGGGGTGGAGGGGGAAAAGGCTCGTGGTTTAAGCGAGGGCGCGCTTGAGGCGCTTGGTGGTTTTCTGCAATTGGCGCTTGAGGGCGTCGACTTGCTTGGAAATGTCGGCGAGCTCTTTTTTGGCGAGCACGCCGGCCCTGGCGATCTGATGGGCTTTGCGATCGGCGCGACCCATGGCGGCGCCGATTTTCACTGCGACTTGCGTGAGCTTGCTTTTCTTGGCCATTGTGTCCTCCGATTGCAGCGCTAGCCATCCTACAGCGCGGAAGGGGGCCTGCCAAGAGCAAGGATCATGCGGATGCGGGGAACGGAACGTCTGAACGTCGAAACGTCTAGAAAGGCGCACAGCCAGGAATGTGTATTAGTCAAGAAAGATCCCTTACAGGTTTGGATGGCTGGATGAGTTCGCGGACGCGTTCAGCGGGCGTCTTTCCCTTGAGGGCCAGATGGGGTCGATCTCCGTTGTACTCTGCTTCCCACTTCTTCAGCTTTCGAGCCAGATCTTTTTTATGCTTGAAGTATCTTCCTCGATAGAACTCTTCGGAAT
>QHYN01000054.1 GCA_003224145.1 Acidobacteriota bacterium | reverse complement strand
CAGCCAGTTCGTGGCCGAGAATTTGGGGCGGCTCGACGTATCGGTGGAAGATTTTCTTGATGTCGGTGCCGCAGACTCCGCAGGCGGCAACTTTGATGAGGACTTCGCCTTCTTTGACTTCGGGGACGGAAACTTCTTCGACTCGGACAATGCCCTTTTCGCGGAACACGCCGGCGCGCATGGTTCTGGGGATGGGACCCAGGGTGCGGGCGGGTTCTAGAGTTGTGCCAGTACGGGTCATCGGGCGGCCACCTTGCGCTGCACCACTCCAGAAATTTGCGCCACCCGTTCAACGTATTGACTGAGGAACGCCGCGAGATTTTCGCGCGCTTGTCGAGTTTGCCGAAAAAACCGAATGAAGGAAAGCCCTCCTGTCAACTTCAGCGCCATGATTTCCCCAAACACACGGAAAATGTCCACGTCACCAGATTTTGACGTGATGCGGTTAAAATTGATCGGGAGGTCCTCTCCCACGGAATCACTGATAGCCCGAATGGCAACGGACCGGGCGCCGAAGGCGGCCGCCTCGGAGAGAACGCTTGCACTTTCCATTTCAACGGCATCAGCCTCGATACCCAGTAGCCGTTTTTGTGTCGCTTCAACGACCACGTGATCGTTTGTCAGGAAAGCGCCAACCGGCTTGGCTCCGCAGTCTGTTGCGAGCTCTACCAGGGGTTCGTCACATCGAAGGGTCACTCCCGGGATTTGAGCCCGCACCTCACGGGCCGCCAAGATGTCACCCGGCAGGTGTGCGGGCCTCAGCGAGCCTGCGAAACCGCTCGAGATGCAAATGTCAACGTCACCGGGCCAAAGCACCCTTGTTGCCTGCACCCAGGCTTTCCTGCAGCCAATCCCGGTGAGCAACACACAGACTTCGGCATTGCCGATTTGCGAAGAATAAACATCAACAGCGCCGCCATTCAATTTCTGGAACTTATGCTGGCGGCGCCAGGGGGCAAACTCGGCGTCGACGGCGAAGGTAACAAGAAC
The DNA here is from genome assembly GCA_003224145.1 of Acidobacteriota bacterium. Lineage (GTDB taxonomy): Bacteria > Acidobacteriota > Terriglobia > Acidiferrales > UBA7541 > Acidiferrum. The sequence goes on along the minus strand of QHYN01000054.1, from coordinate 16,596 downwards.
TCTCATAAACAATAAGCGTTACTGGGGCGCGGCATTCCCTCGGTTACGCTCAGGATAAGCTGCGTCCGTACAAAGTTAAGCCGCGGCGGCGTGGGCCATGCGCTTGGCGCGGCCTTTGGCGATGTAGCCGTTGGCCTCGTACCAGCGTACGGCGCGCTCCAGCGCGGCGGCCACGGGGCCGGCCTTGAAACCTAATTCGCGCTGCGCACGAGAACAATCCACGAACATCATGTGTCGCGCGATCTTTACGCCTTCGACCGGAATACCGGGCTGGCGGCCGATGAGGCGCGAAAAGACCGTATTGGCATAGGCTACACCCAGCGCGAGGCCGTGAGGAATTTTAAGCCTGGGCGCGGGCAGCCCGGTGATCCGCGAAAGAGTGTCGAGCATCGCTTTGAGCGTCAGATTCTCTGCGCCGAGGAGATAGCGCTCACCGATTTTACCTTTTTCAGCGGCCAGCAGGTGGCCGACGGCGCATTCCTCGACACCGACAAAATTCAAGCCGGTTTCGACGTAGCCGGGCATCTTGCCGTTCAGAAAATCCAGGATGATTTTTCCCGTTGGCGTGGGCTTCCAGTCCCAGGGGCCGACGGGCGTGGTGGGCATGACCACGATGACCGGTAAGCCGGCTTTCGCGGCGTTGAGAGCTTCCTTCTCGGCGAGCCACTTGGAACGCTTGTAGTGGCCGACCATTTCTTCGAGCCTGGCGTCGGTGAATTCATTGGGATGTTGCGGCCGGTCGACAGCGATAGTAGCAACGGTGCTGGTATAAATGAATTGCTCGACACCGGCGCGCTTGGCAGCTTCGAGGAGATTTTTTGTGCCACCAACGTTAGAGTCGTAAATCTCCCGCGAACGCCGCGCCCACAAGCGGTAATCGGCGGCGACGTGAAAGACGCGCTTGACGCCCTTCATGGCGCGTTCGAGCGAGACGGGGTCGCGCAAATCGCCGGTGACATACTCAAGCGAAAGATCGGCGATGGCGCGGTTGGTGCTGGAAGGGCGCAGGAGCACACGGACGTCTTCGCCGCGCGCCACCAGCTGACGCGTGACGTGGCTGCCGAGAAATCCAGAGGCGCCTGTGACGAGAGTGGTCATGCGACCCTTATACTCTCCTCACACGATTCTGCGGGGGGCTTGTTCGCAAGGGAGGTTCCATAGGATTCCCTGCCCTTCGCTTGCAAGAGAAGTTCCTGTTCGACGAGTTCGGAAAATCGCCGCCAGGAGGCGGTGGGTATCAGGCTTCGAGCTTCAGCCGCTATACCGGCAACGACATGGTCCTCGGATGCAGTTGTAATCAGCCAACCGTCCACATCCTTTTCCCCGAGGAATACGCGGAGATTCTTGAGTTCAGCAATGTCCGAGACAGAACGAACTTTGGAGTGGACCACGGTGAAAAAACCGGAGAGGCGTGCGGCGCGGAGTCCTTCGACAGCAAGAGCTGATTCGCGTGCCTGGGGTGCGTCCAGCCAAACCGTTAGAAAGAGCCGGGGCAATGGCTCAAATTCGTGGATGCGGCGGCGCAGTGGAGTGCCACCGGTCTCAAGAAAAACATAGTGGCCACCCTGGGCGATGGCGCGCACAAAATGCGCAATTCCAGGATGATCCAGCGGTTCGCTCCCGCCAATCCAAATAACAGGAGCCGTGCTTTCGGTGATGCTTTGCATCTTATCGTGCGAAACAGGCGCCGCCGAGCCGGGATGAAGAATTTCCGCCGGCTCAACACACTGGATGAGAGAACGCGCAGGCGCAGACCGGAAAAATCGCGCGATTCGGCTTTGCAGTAATTTTGCGATGAGCGGCGCGGGCAAGCGCATCATGCGTTCTAAAACCCGCTGCGCAGCTTGAACTCGCCCGGCTGGAGCCTTAGCGCAGCGTACTCCGCAGAGCGGCGCGATTGGTTGAAGTAGCGTGCGAGAGCGTAGACCGGAAACGAATTCCGGTAGAGATGGTACTTCAGATAAAAAACGCCTGGGAAACCCGTGCCGGTGAATTCCGGTTCGCTCCACGAACCATCCTCCTGCTGCCGGTGAACCAAGTAGGACACCGCCTTCGTGACGGCGGGGGCATTGGACTGGGTGCCAGCAAGCAGCCCGATCAGTCCCCAAGCGGTTTGCGAAGCGGTGCTGGGGCCCTGGGCCTTGGTGGAAGGAGAGTCGTAGCTCAGCAGCGACTCGCCAAAACTGCCGTCCGCTTTTTGAACGCTGCGGAGCCAGCCCACGGCTCGCTGGCAATATTCGCGAGCGGCGAGCGAAACGGTCTCGAGCGCGCGCAGGACGCCGCCGGTTCCGTAAATATAATTGACGCCCCAACGACCAAACCACGAGCCATCCTCGCATTGATCCTTCTGCAGGAACTCGACAGCACGCTGAATGCCGGGATGCCCGGCGGGCCAACCGAAGCGCCCCAGGCACTCGACGACGCGCGCGGTGACGTCGGCGGTAGAAGGATCGATCATGGCGTTGTGATCGGCGAAGGGAATGTTGCAGAGGAACTTGCGATCGTTGTCGCGGTCAAACGCGCCCCAGCCGCCGTCGCGGTTCTGCATGCTCAGAAGCCATTGGATGCCGCGGCGAATGGCGCCTTCCATGCGATGGGGATCGGGATACTTGACGCGTTGCAGAGCCATCAGCACAAAGGCGGTGTCGTCCACATCCGGATAAAAATCATTGCGAAATTCGAAGGCCCAACCACCGGGTTCGGCTTCCTTGTTTTTGATTTGCCAATCGCCGGGACCGAGGACTTGCTTCGAGAGCATCCACTCCGCGGATTTGACCAGAGCGGGGTGATCCGGAGGAAGGCCGGCCTCTTCCAAGGCGACCATGGCGATGCACGTGTCCCAGACCGGAGAAACGCACGGCTGCATGCGGATGGTGTCGCTCTCTTCGATTTCAAAGCGCGAGAATTCCTTGATTTCGCGCCAAGTGAGCGGGTCCTCGGGGCCATGACCCAGCGCCATTAACGCGAAAATGGAGTTCATCATCGCGGGGTAGATGGCAGCAAGACCTTCCGTGCGCTCCATGTGATGCAGCATCCAAGATTTCGCTTCGCGCAGCGCGCGCTGGCGGAAGGGTTTCCAAGGCGATCTTTCGTAGAGCTTCAGCCCGCGGTCCACGGCCAGGAAGAAATTCTTCCAGGAAAGGATCTGCTCGTTCCAATCAAATGCAGCGGTCTTGTGGCCGGGATTCTTGTACAGTTCATCGACGCAGGCGCGCTCGGGCAACCGCCAGTTCGGACGGAGCGTGGACAAGATGGCCATAGGGATAACGATCCCGCGGGTCCAGGAGGACATTTCGTAGATGTTGAATGGCAGCCACGTAGGAATAAGCATCAACTCCGGAGGAATGGAGGGAACCAGCTCCCAGCCAACCGCGCCAACCAACGCCAGATAGAACCGAACATAGGAATTCGAGTGCTCGAGGCCGCCCAGGCGATGCACCGTCTCGCGCGCTTGCGACATGTTTGGCGCGTTGGGCGAGTCCCCCGCCAGCTTCAAAGCGAAATAGGCCTTGCAGGTCGCATTCAGCTCGCAAGGCCCACCAGGGTAAATGCTCCAGCCACCATCAGACAGTTGACGCCGGCGGACATAATTCGCCAGTTTGCCGATGCGCTCGGGATCGGCTTTGCCAAGAACATAAAGATAGTAAATATAATCGGATTCGAGGGTCGTGTCGGCTTCGAGTTCGCCCTGCCAGTAGCCTTGGTCCGCTTGAAGGGAGAGAAGATGATTCGCGCCGCGCTCGATGGACTTCTCCAGACGCTCGGCCCAGTCCTGCTCTTGCCAGGTCGCTGGCGCAACCGGAAGTTCTTCCCCTATGCGAGCAATTGAGGCCATCAATGCTTCCCCCAGAGCACAAGACCCTTCGGCAGGTTCAGCAGGCCCGCCGAACGCGGCGGTTCATTTCCTCTAAGTGGCCCACCGCCTATGACTTGCACAAAGGCACGCGGCAAAGCGATTAGGGTTCCAGTAACATCGGTACTACTCAATTATGGCTGCCTTGGTGCAGATGGTCAACGACTAAGATGCCCAGGAAATGCTGAGTTGTCATATTGACACAGTTCCTGGCCCTTCCAATACCCGCTGAACAAGCACGGATAGCGGCCCCGGAAGAGGTTCGCCTTCTTTCTGCGAAACGGAGGGTTTTTCGCACGGCAGGCGTATAAGGAGTTTCATCCAGGATGGAGCCGTTGCCGGAAAGTTTTCGGTCGAGCCGCGAAGCACGATCGCGTCGGCTCGATCCAAGGCGGCACGGGCGGAGTCCTTGAAATCCTCCTTGGAGGGGTCCACTACGGCAAAATACAGACTCGGCTTCAGAAATTGCAGCAGAGAATTGCTTTCTACGATCAAGGGAGGCGGATCACCCTTCGCATGTTCGTGAGCTTTCTTGAGAGCCGAACGCAACAAAGGAAGCCCTTCGGCGAGATAACCTTGTTTGGTCCGAAGCCAGAATGATCGGCGCGCGCCAGCAGCCAGAAAGCGGGCGCTATCTGTACCCGTGTTCGCATGCGTTTCCCAGTCCAGCGCGCAGACGTGTTCGCTCGGTGCACAATCGCAATCCTCCCCGTTTTGGGCGCACACGCCGTGACCATACTGGGTAATTTTCCCCGCAAGCCAATTCCAATGGGGAAAGGCAGAAATCACGTCGCACACCAATTGCGTCTTCCCAATGCTGCGCGTGTGGCCGCCGATAACGATTACGCGCCAATGCGGCGAGGTGTCTTTTTCATTTGTTGCCAACTTTGGCCTCAAGATCTTTGATGCGCGCAGCCAACTCCGGGAGCCGCGCATATAACACGTACTGCTCTTTGAATTTCGCCAAAGAGCGTGCTGGCGTACCCCACACCGGGTCCCCGCCGCGAATAGTCTTGCCGCCTAGCACCCCCGATTGTCCACCAATTACGGCGCCGTCTTTGACTTCACAGCGTTCACCGAACCCCGCTTGCCCGCCGATCACCACGTTTTTTCCAACCACACATGATCCAGAAAATCCCGCCTGAGCCGCAATCACCGTGTGCGGACCGATTTGGCAGTTGTGCCCTACGTGAACCAAATTGTCCAGCTTCACACCTTCCCCGATGCGCGTGTCGTCGAGCGAGCCGCGATCAATTGTCGTGTTCGCTCCAATCTCCACGTCGTCGCCGATCTCCACGATGCCGGCCTGCGGAAACTTCCAGTACTTCCCTTCACCGAAAGCGTAGCCGAATCCGTCAGCCCCGATGACGGCCCCGGAATGCATTTCCACACGATGGCCGATTCGAACGCAGTTATAGAGGGTCACGTGGGGATGAATCCGGCAGCCCTCGCCAATCCAACAGCCCGCGCCAATCACAGAGTGGGCACCGATCTGAGTACCCGCACCGATGTGCACGTCCTCCTTGATCACCGCGTAAGGGCCAATGCTGGCTCCCTCCGCAACGCGCGCAAGAGGCGCGACAATCGCGGTCGGATGAATCCCTACTGCAATCGGCGCGCGTTCCAAGAGCAATGCCGCGGCTCTCGCAAACGCCACTTTCGGAAGGGTGCTACGCAAGATGGTTTTGCCGGACAGCCGCAGACCCTCGCCGGCAACCACACACAGGGCAGCAGAGGCCGTGGCTCGCACGGCATGTTTTGCCGACTCGACATAGATCAAATCGCGCGCCCCAGCTCGTTCCGGCGCGGCCACGCCGCCAACTTCCAGCGTGCCATCGCCTTCCAGTTTTGCGCCAACCGCTTCCGCCAATTCTTTTGCTGTTCGTTTCATCTTCAGCCTCACAAGAAATCGTACAGCGGCGGCTCGCCTTTGGGCCGCGTGTTCCACCGACCGTGCACCCAAATCCACTGGTCAGGATACCTTCGAATGATTTCTTCCAGCACTTTCGTGAACTTCTGCGTGTTCTCGAGGACGTCGCGTTCCTCATCTCCGGTGTGAATCAATTCGAGGGGAGGCTCGAACCGAAGGCGGTATTTGTGGATCTCTTCATCCCAAACGGCGTACCCGGGCACTACGGCGGCGTCCGTATGCAGAGCGAGGCGAGCGATTCCGGTTGTAGTGCTGGCCGCCATTCCAAAGAAATCCACAAAGGCAGCCTCCGAAGGCATGGTGTTCTGATCCGCCAGGATTCCGATGGTTCCCGCTTGCTTCAACACCTTCAGCATGACGCGCGCCGATTCGTTCTTGAAGATCGGCTGATTCCCGGACAAGCGCCGATAGCCATTGACGAGCGCATCGATTTTGCCGTTTTCGATGGGCCGCGCCATGTAATGCAGGGGAAATCCGTAAACAGCGTGCGCAAAGGAGGAAAGTTCCCACGCGCCAATGTGCCCGGTCAGAAACAGCACGCCTTTTCCGCGGCGCTGGCCCTCGAGAAAGTTTTCGTGACCATCGAGGACGACAATCTCTTCGATATTCTTCTTTGTGTACTTCGGGAAACGTGCGAACTCCGCGGCCATCCAGCCCAGATTTCGCAGCATTCCCCGGATAACCGCCTTGCGCTGCGTGTCGCTCCAATCAGGAAAAGCGATCCGCAAATTCAGCTTTGCGGTCTTCCTCAACTTCGGAAGAAGCGCATAAAGAACGCGCGTAACCGCAACTGCAAGGCTTCGCGCCACGGGCCTGGGCAATACACCCAGCCCTTTCAAAACGAGCCACACCGCTGCGAATTCGCGCCATTCCTTCATCAAGGAACCGGTTTGCATGAAACAGCCATTGCGCGACAGTATGCAAGAGGTCTGGCATTTGAAGATAGTGGTTCGATGTTAGACTCGACCTTCTGTGACAGAGCTAAACTCCCCTGACTCACGGCACACCAGCAGGGCCGCCCAGATCGGGTGTGGCATCCTGATCTGCGTCACACTCTACGTATGTTACTTCAGCCACCTGGGGGCCATCGGTTTTGTGGGACCGGATGAGCCCCGCTACGCCTGGATCGCGCGGGACATGATGGAGACTGGCGATTGGGTGACGCCGCGACTCTACGGACGGCCATGGTTTGAAAAGCCACCTCTTTTGTACTGGGGCGCAGCGTTAAGCTTCAAACTTTTTGGCGTGAGTGAAGCGGCTGCGCGCTTGCCCAGCGCTATTTGCGCGCTGCTCGCTACGCTGGCGCTAGCATGGCTTGCGCTGCGCTTGTATGGAGCAGAAACGGCCCGTTGGCTTTTGCTCTTATTGCCTACGACTGCTGGCATGATTGGGTTTTCTCACGCTGCGGCTACGGACATGCCCTTCAGCGGCATGCTCACCATCGCGATGGTTTGCGCTGCCGTGGTCTTTGGGCTTACGCGCAACGAGAACACACCGATCCTCCCGCGCACGCTGTGGCTCGCTTTAGTTCTCTTTGGATTCTTTCTCGGACTCGCTGTCCTCGCTAAAGGCCCGGCGGCAATTGTTCTTTGTGGCGGCGCCGTGTTCTTCTGGGCGCTATTCACCAAACGCTGGCGCGACGCTCTGCGTCTGCTTCATCCTGCTTCCATCGCGTCCTTCTGTCTCACTGCTCTTCCCTGGTACATTCTGTGCGCCCAGCGCAATCCGGATTTCTTCCGCGTATTCATCATCGAACACAATGTCAAGCGCTACCTCACTCCCGAATTCCAGCACATCCAGCCTTTCTGGTTCTACGGCTCCGTCCTTTTGGTGGCTTTCCTCCCGTGGACCGCACTCTTTCTCTGGTCCGCGGTTCACGGCGCTATCCATCTCTGGCGCACGCGGTGCGCAAAGGAACATACCTGGTTCCTCGTCTGTTGGGCGGGATTCTGCGTCATTTTCTTTTCCATCTCGCAATCGAAACTCCCTGGCTATGTCCTTCCGGCCATTGCGCCATTAACGTTGTCGCTTTCTCACTTTATTTGGTCTTCTCGCTACACCGCAAAAGGAGCTTTGATCGCGGGCTTAGTGGTAACTGCAACTGGCCTTGGGACCACTGGAGTTCTGCTTTCCCACTCATTCATACACCTGGCGCCAAAGTATGACTCCCTCTCCCAATTTGTTGCGCTAGTTCTGTACACTATCGGACTCTCTACTTTCTTGCTGGGCCTTTCTTTTCTGTCGAGGCTTTCCAGTCCAGCACGAAACGCACTCCTAGCTTCCTGCGTCGCGGTTCTCCTCGTCTTAGTTGGAAGCGCCAAAATCCTGCTCACGCGATGGAATCTTGACTCCATTTCAACGGACTGGCTCGCAGATGCGCTTCGTCAGGACTCCGTTTCGCTGCATCAACTTCGCGTATTTCGGATCCCGCGTAGTTTTCACTACGGGCTCAACTTCTATCTTCATCGGGAAATTCCGGATTGGGAGACGGATCGCGTGGCAGACGGATATGTACTGTCTGACGGAAGTTATTGCGACCGCCTTGCCACAGAACAGGAGTGCCACGATCTCTGGGGAATGAGGGACTTCAGTAGCGGCAGTTGGGCTCTGCTGCGTGTTACGCCCGATTTGTCAGTGCAGAGGTCTCGCAGTGGGGAGCATGTGCAGAAGAAAGAATGACACGACGCGGTTCTCGTAGCTGCGTTTATCATCGTCGTTCATGCTGACGAAATTACCGCGGGCAATGATGGCTTGTTCGCGCGGTTCGGGAGCCTTCAGGAACATCTCTCGAGTAATGCCGGCTAACTCCGGGTCATCCATGGCCTGTATGAACAGCGTGGGCACGCCGTTTAGCGCGAGGAGCTTGCTCGAAAGCGGTGGATCCTGGCGGTGTGCGTAGTTCAGATATTTAAAGCTGAGCTCCGCGGATTTGATCATGAAGGGAAAACCGCCGAGGCCATTGCGTTCAACCCCCACCTTGACCATCTGCTCGGGCTGGTCATAAACAGAATCCACTATCAGGGCGCGAACGCGCTTGTCATTTTCGGCTTCGCGCAACGCAGCATAAGCACCCAGGTTGTAGCCCCATAATCCGACGCGTGCCGGGTCGACATCGTTCCGCCCAGCCGCCGCATCGACGGCCCTGCGAAGTTCATCCGCTTCGCGGTAACCCAAAGTGGTAATCCCCGCATTCGCCCCGTGCGCCGTAAAGTCAAACACGAAAACGTTGTACTGATGATCCTGAAGTGCGGAAACCAGAGTCAACAACTCGCCGCGGCTGGATCCGTAGCCGTGACATAAAACGATCGTGGACGCACCCCGCAACCCGGGGAAAAACCAGGCTTCCCGCTTGCCGAGCTCCGGCACTTGAAATTCCATATTCTCCGGACGCCCGGGAAAACTGGCCATGCTGATTTCCGTGCTGGTGCGCTGAGGTTTGACGATGCGGTAGACGAGAAATCCGGCGATGGCCGTGGTTGCCAGCACGGCGAAAAAAACCAAAGCGAACAAAACGAGCAGAAGCTTGGTGGACCACGTGGTTGGGTATCGTAGTTCAGAGAGGAGTCGCATTCGTCGCCTGTGCCGCTGGGCCAGCGGCGTCTCTTGCCTCGCTATTCACCAATGCAAACTTGACAACGGGCATCGTAGCATATCTTCCGCGGGGCACCGGAGGACGCGGCTGCCCTTGTGTCGAATTTGTATCACCTGGCGGAATCTGCCCCATCCTCGGCCCAAACCCGAATCGGCTATGATAGGGGGAGCGCAACAAAGGCTGCATCCTTGCCTCGCATCCATGAACATCGTCGACCTGCGACAGACCACAGTGCGTCAGATTGAGCCGCTTCTCGAAGAAGAAGCGCGGCACTGGCGCGACGAACTCCATTGGGATTATCGCGGAGCGCTGGAGCTGATCAAGCGGTTCCTGGAAGCCCGCGCTCTCGCTGGTTGTGTGGCGTTCGAGAACAGCACGGCCGCGGGTTACTCTTTTTACGTCCTGGAAGAACAAAAAGGCCTCATCGGGGGCTTGTATGTCGCTTCCAAATTTGCGCAAGAGATTCTGGGAAGGAAGCTGCTGAAGGAAATGCTTTACTCGATGCGCGCCATCCCGCATCTCATGCGCATCGAGGCACAGCTGATGCCCTTCAGCGGTCCGGTGGACTCCCCGTTGCTTGAGCAGGGATTCCGGCTCTACACGCGGCAGTTCATGCTTCTCGATTTGCAGAAAACGACGGAATCCAGGGCCAGCTCATCTGGCGCGCTGCGGGTTGCACGATGGAACGACCGCTACTTCGAGCCGTGTGCCAAGCTGATCTATCTGGCTTATGCGAACCACGTGGATGGCGAGATCAACGACCAGTACCGCAGCCGGGGTGGCGCCCTGAAATTTTTGAAAAACATTATTCTGTTGCCGGGCTGTGGGCAGTTTGTTCCCGGCGCCTCTTTTGTGCTGCACGAGCCGGGCAGCGATGAGCTCGCGGGCGCCGTCCTCACGAGTGAAGTCTCTTCCGGGGTCGGCCACACCACACAAATCTGCGTTATGCCGGGCTTTCAGGGGCACGGCATCGGCCGCATGTTGATGGAAACTTCAGCCGATGCTCTTCGGTCGATGAAGTTCCGCGAATTGACGCTGACGGTCACTTCCGAGAATCGCGGCGCCGTCCAGCTCTACGAAAAACTAGGTTTCCAGACCATAAAGTCATTTACAGCAGGCGTCTGGCCGAGGTAGCGATTCAACGAGACTTATCGGGAAATGCTTCCGGAGGACTTACCGCTATCCAGATATGCTTCGGCAGGTCATACCGAGTATCTTCCTTGGGCGGATACTCCGCCTTACCTTCGCTGACAAATTCATATGTTACTTCGAAAGCTGTCGGACCCAACGCAGGGGGCTCAAATTGCCAGCTCCGAAGATTCTGGGTGGCAGCATCCTTGAGAAGAGGATGCCCACTCTCCACATCCAGTTCTACAACTTTGCCGAACTGATCGATTACAACAAACAGTTTCACAACACCCTGTATTCTCGTCTGCCGGGCAAGCGCGGGATAGTGCATCGGTGCATGGCGGATCACGTGAACTCGGGATGCGGCATCGGCATCGACAGGCGGGGGACTCGCAACCACGCGCACCGTGTGAGGAAGGTCGAAATCAAACGACACATTTTCGTCTGGTGACACGCTTGCCTTCTCGCGCAAAACAAACTCATAGAACACAGTGAATTGGAATGTGCCGGAAGCCCTCGGCTCAAAGGTCCACTTCCCGATATTCTCAGCGGCTGCCTCCTTCAATATCGCTCGCGTGCTGGTCGCTTCGATGTGGACGACCTTCCCGTCGCTGTCCACATCAGCGGTGAGCATGACTTCGCCCTGAAGTCCGGCAGCTCGCGCAAGGGCGGGATAATGCAGCGATTCAACACGGGTTACTGAATACTTTTGGAGCCCAGGGACGGACTGGAGCATCGAAAGAGCAAGTCCCAAGTTAAAGAAGCGCCACATTTAACCCTCCACCGCGCGCCGCGGGGGGACTTCACATGAACAAATCAACTACTTTTTCGCACGATCCTTGAGCAGATTCTTCAGCTCGCTCATGAACTCCTGCACATCCTTGAAGTCCATATAAACAGACGCAAACCGCACATACGCGACTTTGTCGAGCTTCTTCAACCGGTGCATGATCATTTCTCCGATTTCCGTGGTGGTCAGCTCGCGCTCGGTAGATTCATGCACCACGCCTTCAATCTCGTCCACGATCCCTTCCAGCTTCGGCGTGGCCACGGGCCGCTTCTCGCAGGCCTTCAATAACCCTTGCAATATTTTTTGCCGTTCGAAACGCTCGCGCCGGCCATCCTTCTTGATCACCATGTAGGGAATTTCGTCGATGCGCTCGTACGTCGTGAAGCGGCGATTGCACTTGAGGCACTCGCGTCGCCGCCGGATCATATCCCCGCCGCGGCCTTCCCGCGAATCGATCACCTTGTCGTCGATGTGCGCGCAAAAAGGGCACTTCACCGAGCTGATTCTCCTTGTTGGGCGGCTGCTTCGCCCGCCGCCTGTTTCTCGTGGTTCGCCAACTCGCGCAGTTTGCCCAGCGACAATCCTTCTTGAATGAGGATCGGTACGCCCGCCAGACTACACGCGGCGAAGCCAATCAGCCAGAGGACGATGGCAGCGGCGGTTGCTGGCTCCGTTTCTACCCCAAATATCTTGGTGTATACAAGCACAGATGCTAACTGCGCGCCTCCCCCGACCGCTGGCAATTGCACGATGGACCCTACCAGCGAGAACGCCATGACCAGCATCACGTCACCCAAACTGAGCGTCCCCAACCTTCCGCCAAAACTGCGCGAGCCCCAGTAGTACACAAGAAGGACCAGGAACCAATGCACCGCAGAATAAAGGATAGCCAGCAGCAGCTCACCTATGTTGCGTATGGCTTGCACTCCGCGAGCGAATCCTAGCAAAATGCGCGCAATGGTCCCCCGCCAGCCATGCGATTTTCGCCAGCCCTGAAGCCACCGCTCCAGCACGGCCGTGCCGTGCAACCGCAAATAAACCAGAAATACGATGGCAGCCGCCACTCCTGCGAATAAGAAGCTGCCCGCAGTCCTTGCCGCTGTCTCCAGGGCCCTCGTGGTTTCCCCGTTAACGGCACGGGATTGAAAAAACAGTAATCCCAGGCCGGCAATCACCGCCGTGCTCGCGGTATCGAATACACGCTCCAGCGCGTAAATGCCAAACATATCGGCAACCGGCAAGTTTTCTTTTCGCGCGAGGAGCAGGGGCCGGACAGGCTCACCAGGGCGCCCCAGCGCAAAAATCGCTGCAAATCCTGCCAGTGTCATCTTGTAAATGACCCAGAATCGTGAGGCCCCGAGGTTGCCCTGAAACAATTGCCATCGGAGGGCCCGTACCGCGTAGCAGGCGTAGATCACAACGACAGGAAGTAGCAATAGGGTTAGATCTGCTCCCCGGATCGAGTGAAGCAGCTTTTCGCCACTGAAATTGGCGCGATGAATGAAACCGCTGGATTGATAAACAACAAATCCGGCCAGAATCAAGCCAGCCAGGACGACGAGAACTTTCCTCGACGATGTTTGCATGTGCTGGCCAGCCTAACGGGCGCAGCCAATCGCGTCAAGTTCTGACGTCCGAATCTTCGCTAATGAGGCGTCAACTTCCTGGCCACCCGCTCTGCCGCTTCTTCGCCGGTGCGCAAGGCGCCTTCGCTGGAAAGCCCATCAAGGTAATCTCCGCAAAGATCAAATGGCTCCCCCCAGGCCGCTAGACGCTTTCGCAGGGCCGTCATTTCGCGCAGTCTTCCTGGAGGGAATTGCGCGATACCGATGTTCCATCGCACGACATGGGCAAAAAGCACCTTGCCACGGCACTCGGGAAAATTCCGTTCCACAATTTCGCTCGCTTGCTGTTTCATTCCGTCATCGTCGGCTTCCAACCGCCGGGCTTGCGGCGTGTCCCACAGGAAAACACCTGCCATGCCTGTGCCCTCCGGGCAGCGGTTGGGTGCGCGCAGGTGCTCCATTTCGATCTCCGCCCCGGGAACAACATCCGGTGTGAACGCATACCCCGCATAAGAGACATTCGGCGGCTTGGAAAGTGCCACCGCCACGTTGGCTATCTTCGAGTATTGCGTTCGCGCTAGCACTTCGCGCATGTCAGCCGGGAGGCCCGGGCAAAGGCCCGGCACGAGTTGGCCCGGAATTGCAAGAATGGCCGCTTGCCCGCGCAAGATCTCCCTCTTCCCGCTGATCTCCGCTTCCACCTGAACTCCTGCCTCGCTCCGTTGCACATGCAGAACGCGGGCTCCTGTAACCACACGCGACTGGGCGGCCGCGGCTTCCGGAATTCGATCGACGCCGTCCGTAAGATTCCACTCGCCTCGCACCAGCAAGTTCCAGATCACTTGCATCAGAATCACGCGTGAGGACTTCTCCACGGCCCCGCCCATCGGTCCATTCAGCCCCGGCCAGAAGATGCGCTCAAATAGTTCCTCGCCGCCAATGCGCTTAAAGTACGTCTGGCAATCTTCTCCATCCATTGCGCCGCTGAGGAAGCTGTTCCCATGAGAGAGCGCACGACGATGCCACAACAAGTCAAACCCAAAGCGCAAGGAGGCCAGACGCGCACGCCATGAGAACCCTCGGTCAAAGAGCAGGTCGTCAAATCGCCCGCCTCGATAACCGCGGCGCCCGGTGGCATCTTGAATTCCCACACTGAAGCTGCTCGGACATGTGAGGGATGACAAACCGAGCCGCTTCACCAGGGCGCGCATGCTTCTAAATCCGTTTCCGAAAAGCGTCACGCCGCGATCGATCACGAAGCCGTCTACCCGGTCGGTGGTCATGCGGCCCCCGACGCGAGAATCGGCCTCCAGCACAAGGGGTTCTAACCCCCGGTCTTTCAGGCGAACGGCCGCGCCGAGCCCCGCAATCCCTCCACCAATGACGATCACGTCCGCGTCGCCGCTGTGCTGGTTCATTGGGTTTTTCATGAACGCCGCGTTCCCGCAAACAGGTCCACCGCCTGCGTGCTGCGCGCATATTTCACCTCGTCGAAGCGCTCGCGCAAGAATTTGTCCCAATCCTGGCGTTTCGTCACGTGATGAATCACCGGCCCAAAAATCACGTAGTTGTGAGCGTCCCAGCCGTGTTCAAACAGCAACACCTTTCCACGCGGCTTCAGCACGCGGATGGCTTCGCTAAACAGCTTCTCGCGCGGCCCACCCGTTGGAATCTCGTGCGTGCCGAATCCGAAGCACACCGCCTCGCAGGATCCGTCGGGCAGCGGAACGTTAAAGTGTTCGGCCCTGTAGCTCTCAATGCGCGGATTCGATTTCGGCGGCACTTCCAAATCGCGCACGTCCGCCACCGCTTCCTCCGGCGATTCGCCTTCCACGTTCCAGCAATCTACCGTTTTAATCTTTGCCTCCGGCAACACGTCGGAGAGAAGAAATGCGTGTCTGTACGTGCCGATATGCAGGTCCGCTACGGTCACGTTGCCCTTCACCCCGCCCAGGTTGACCAGCCGGCGCACATACTTCACTCCCGGATGCCCGTACATGCGGTACAAACCAAACAGCGAGTACGCCAGCAACAACAACCCGATTTCTGCCAGAGCCACTGCCCCCCGGAAAGCCATCGGCACGCGGAACAACACTCCGATTGCCCCGAGCGGAATGCCCACTGCGAGAAAAATCTTCGTAATTTTCCAGTAGTCGCGCCTGCTCACGTACACGGCCCGTCCCCAATACCACCACGCTGACGGCCGTTTCTCCGCAACCGACGCCGGATACCAGTGCGTCGCTGTCTTCTGTGTGTTCGTCATTTCTCCTCCTCGATTCGAAATTCGAACAAAACTCAAATTCTCCCCGGCTTGGATTTTCAGCGCTCCTCGGCCCAACCAGCCTCCCTCAACATTCCCAGCAGCCTCCTCTCGAGAGGCTTCACGAAGGGCCGAACCAACGTAGAATTCGTGAATTCTAAAAGTGTGGTCAGTAAATCCAAAACTCCATCCACAAGCTTGCGCGTCTTTGCCTGGCTTTCGGACTCGTCATGAATGAAGAACAGAATTATTCCCAGGTGCGCAAGCCACAGTACCCACGGCAGGAATTGCTTCAACTCCTCACTCACCTCCGAACCGTCCAATGCCTGCCGAAAGAGTTCCGTACTCTGCTTTCGCTGGGCCTCTGCGCCTTTCCCGAATACCGAGAGCTGATGCCCTGGTTCTCCCGTATAGCGGAACAACGCCCCCAGGAACATTCTGTCGTTCTGCAGGATTTCCAATTTTGTGTGCATCACCATTCCCAGACGCGCCCGCAAACCTTCCTTCCCCGACAACTCCTCTTGCACCCTCGCCGCATGCAGGCTCTGCACTCGATCGTAGTAGGCCGACACAATCGCTTCCTTGCTCGGAAAATAGTAGTAAGTCGCACCAGTCGCTACCTTCGCTGCTCGCGCAATATCGCGCATCGTCGTCTCTTCGAAACCGCGCACCCGGAAGAGCTCCAGCGCCCGTTCGAAAATGAGCTCCCTGGTTCGTTCACCAGCGGGCTTTGCCGCATCTTTGACCTTCTCTGTGCCCCTCTTGAACATGTTCAAATATTACCCCAAAGGGAGCGCCCTGTCAAGAGAAAAATGAACATGTTCAACTACATCAATAAGTGGTTCTTTATCAGCTAACTAGCGAAGGCTAAGGTCCAGTGCGCCGTCTGGGGGTATCTCCAGCCATTTGCAATGTAGGCTGCTCGGAGGTCGATCACTCGTTACAGCTTCAGAACCAAATCCCACAAAAATCGTCCTTGACTGGGCGTACAGATTGTACCAGTGTTCTTGGTAGGGACTAGTGCGAGTCTTGGAGTGCGGCGGCTCTGCTGCCGCTCTTTTTGTTTCTGCGCGATAAACTCTGTTCCACGATCTGACAAGGTTGAGGCAGCTATAACCCTTTTATAATCAACACTTGAAAAGTGTAACAAAACAAGGGACTTTAAGTACTTTAGAATCAACACTTATGAAAAATAGGGGGGGACCAGTCGCCAACGTTTTGACCTGTTTAGTCTAAGCGCAGGAGCTTTGTGATCAGCCGTGGAACTTCCCGCTGACAAAGCATTGATTCCCTTGTTTAAGAACCACCTGGTGAGTAAGATGCCCCAGCACGGTCGAGAGTCTGGCCTGGGTTTAAGGGGAACATTTCGAGAGCAGTTTACGTTCCATAGTTGGCAGGCCGAGTTGGACTGCCAGGCGGCTTCTGAGAGAGAAGCCGACTCGCAGACACGCCTTGCACCGTAGTAGGTACAGAGGCTG
>QHYN01000118.1 GCA_003224145.1 Acidobacteriota bacterium | reverse complement strand
TCAGAGTCACGTTCCTGAGAAACCTCCAGTCGTCTTGAACGAAGGCGCCGTTATAGTTGTTGCGCAACGCGATGATGTAGTCCCTGGGCGTGACGCCGCCTTGCGCATTCAGGAAGTACACGCCGGAATTCACCGCGCCGAACGTTTGCAGATCCGCGCTGGTCGCGAATAATTGGTTAAGGAGATTGCTCGCTTCCGTGCCATCCACATGGGTTCGCTGGAAATCCCAACCAAATTTCCAGCCGTGGCGGCCAGCTTGCTTGGCCAGATTTGCGCCGAGGGAGAGATACTTCTGATTTAAAGTTAACGCCGTGTGTCCCGGACCGAATTTAACCTGAGGCTGATCGCCGAATAACCCGCCGGTGTTCAAACTGGTGAAGAGGTTGGCCAGCGTCGAAGCGGTACCGGCTTCCGGGTGTGCTGGTTTTACATCCGAAGATTCGCCTCTGTACTGCGCATACAAGGAAACTAGAAAGGGATTTCGCTGATCGCCTAAGGTTGCCGTGTCGCTAAAGCCGAGCAGCAAGCGGCGGGAATCAAGATCGTTGCGCGTGGACGGCAAATTGATGGCCTGCAACAGCGGCAGGAAATCCGTCACATGGGTGTTCGTCAGGTTGAATTGCTGGGTCAAACGATGGTGTCCCCATTGTTCGTCGAGCTTTGCGCGCGCCCGCGTGTCGAAAGACTTCGTGTGCAGGTTAAAGGGGGTTTCGAACTGGATGAGAATCGGCGGCGTGTTCTGTGGAAACTGAAAATTCAATTGCCGGCTTTCGAGGATGCGCTCGACCGATCCAAAAAGAAAGATTTTGTCTTTGAGAATTGGGCCGCCAACCTGCGCGCTCGGATCGTAGCTCAACACAAAGGGAACGCTGCCCGCCAGGACGAGAGGGGAATCGGAGGAATCGAGCTTGTAGTTTCGATGGAAAAAGGAAGAACTGCCGTGCCAGTCGTTCGTGCCGCCCTTCGAGAGCACATTAATGACGCCGCCGGACCCGTGCCCGAACTCCGCTTTGTAGCTTCCGGTGACAACCTGGAATTCAAGAATCGAATCCTGATTGAATTGCGCCGCCGCTCCTCCATTTACTTCATCCCCGTTGGGCATGCCATCAATGAGGAACACCGCGTTGCCGCCGCGCTCGCCGAGGATGGGTGTCGCGCTGTCCAGCGACGGATCCTGCTGCCGGTTGATGGTGACTCCGGGCACCAACTGCAGTAAGTCCAAATAATTGCGCCCGTTGATCGGCATTTGGTCGATTTGCTCCGGTACAATCGTGGCGCCGGTGGAAGAAATCGCGCTTTCCAGCAAGGGTGCCGCCCCGGACACTTCCACCTTTTCCGCCTGGCCTCCCACGTTGAGCACGATGTTCAGAATGAATATGCGATTTATGCTGAGTTCCAAGTCGCGCACGGTTTGCGAAACAAAACCACTTTTTGAGGTTGTAACGACATAAGTGCCGGCGGGAAGGCCCGGAATTCTATAGGCACCATCAGCGCCACTGAACGCGCTGTGATCAATGCCACGCGCGGGGTCACCGATTTGGATTTTGGCCCCCTGGACCGCGAGGCCTTGCTGGTCGGTCACCAATCCTTCGACGACGGAGGTGGTCTGTGCCGGGGTCGCCGATGCCCAACCTAGCAGAAGTGCACTCGCCCACAGCATTCTGCGCAAAACACTCCGGCGAAGGACGTTTTGCGAGTCCAAGAATTCCCACGATGAACATGTCCAGAACTTCATGATTTCTATCCCCGGCAAGGCAAACGATCCGACGCGACGAGCACCTCTCCACTCCGAGCCAATCGCATAGCAGTTTGCTGTTGAGCGGATTGCCTTCGACGACCAGAATGCGCTGCTTCACATCCTTACCGCTTGTGGCTTGTCCACCGCGCGTCGCAATTGCTTAAGCAGAGCTTCCTGCCAGGATTCCTGCTTGTGGAACAAGGATTGGGCATTTGCACGTAGGTATGATTTCTCCCGCGCTGTTAATTCCTTGCTTGTCAGCACGAATATGGGAAGTTCGGCCGTACGGGGGTCGGCGCGCCATTCCGCGAGCAGTTCGAACCCGCCTACTTTCGGTAGCACAAGATCGAGAATCACCAACTGGGGCAACGATGCGGCCACCTGCGCGCGCGCAGAGGCGCCATCGGCAGCGGTCGCGACAGCGTATCCCTTGGTCTTGAGCAACTCCGCGATAATCTCGCGTGTCGGTGTATCGTCTTCGACCACAAGAATGGGCCGCGCGGGAGAGGAGGCTTCCCCGTCGTCAAGACATCGTGCCACGGCCGCCAGCAAGGTCGCCTTGTCCACTGGCTTGACCAAATATTCGTCTGCGCCGATAGCCGCGCCGGCAGTCGGTTGATCCACGATGCTGACAACGATGACCGGAATGCCCGTTGTGCGGGGGTCATGCTTCAATTGAAGCAAAATCTCCCAGCCGCTGGTTGGCTTCATCAGCAGATCCAGGGTGATAGCTTGGGGTTGCAAATCCGCGGCCATTGCCACTGCGCGCTCGGGTTGATTGCAGCAAATCACCTCGTACCCGGAAGAAGTCAGGTGTGATTCGAGCAGATGAGCAGCCATCCGATCATCTTCAATGGTCAGGATCTTTGGCGTCTTGCCCTCCTTCCGCATAAGCTTCGCCACGTGCGGGCGCGCTTCCTGAGCGGCTTTAGCGATGGGCAAACTGAAATAAAAGCAACTCCCATGGCCGGGTTCGCTCTCCAAGCCCAGGCTGCCTCCCTGCAATTTCACAAGGCTCTCGGTGATTGCCAGGCCCAAGCCAGTGCCTTCCGGGCCTTCGCCGGACTTCCTCAGACGGTAAAAGGCCTCGAAGATGCGCTTCTGCTCTTCCGGCGGAATTCCCGGTCCGTTATCGCGCACTTTCACTTGAACTTCCCCGCCTGCCTGGTGAGCCGCTAGTTCGATGCGTCCGCCTTCGGGAGTAAATTTGATGGCGTTGCCGGCCAAGTTCATCAGCACTTGCTTGAATCTCGTTGCGTCCGCGTGAACGCGCAGGCCAGGCTCCGCGATGGAAGACAATGTCTGTGTTTTTTTCTCTGCCAACGGTCGCAAGGCGCTTTCAACTTCCCCGAAGATGGTTTCGACGGACAGGTCTTGACACGAAATCTCCATGCGGCCTGCTTCGATTTTGGACAGATCCAAAATGTCATTGACGAGTTTGAGGAGATGCCTCCCACCCGTGTTGATGTGGCCCACGTAACGTTGCTGGCGTTCGTTTAGCTCGCCATAGCGCTTGTCAGCAAGGAGGTCGGAGAAGCCCATGACCGCATTCAGCGGGGTGCGCAACTCATGGCTCATGGTGGACAGGAAACGATCCTTGAATTTGCTGGCGCGCTCGGCATCCTCTTTGGCGCTTATCAGGGCTTTTTCCACTCGCCGGCGCTTGCGAATCTCGTTAGTGACGATCACGCTGTATACGGGCAGGACGAAAAAAACGATCACAATGACCAGGACAAGAATGAGCATAAAGACCCTGGATGTGATATGCACGTTGATCTGGTGCGTGCTCAAGTACCAGTAGACTGCCGTCACCAAACACACAAACGATAGAGCCAGGCCAAGTGCCAAGCTCCATCCTCGACTAAGCCTGGATTTCATTTCGGTTCACCACAATCTCGGTCCATCGAGTCACACAAACGGCACAGCTGCAGGAGGTCTTTCCGGGAGGGGTAACTACCGAAAGTTCCAAAGATTATGCTAAACGAAAAAACGTTCACCATGAGAATGTCTGTATCGATTGGCTGTCCCGCTTTGGGACAAGTGAGGCGAAGATCACCGGATCGCAGGACTTAGATGGCGACACTTGCGGTCACACTGCGTATTGGAACGGACTAAATGCAGCGGGGGAGCCGGGTCCCGCTATCTTGCAGTAAAGAAGCCACTTAGAATTCCATTGACAATAACTAACCAGATGGTATAATAGCTTTGCTTCTTGGGCACGGTCCTTTCGTGCCAATTGCTTACTTCTCCGTTCACCCGTGAAAAGTCGAGCGGACTAGTGTGCCTGCCACACTCCCCCAAGACGTATCCCCGAGCCATATCCGCAGACTCCAGCACCTCTTTGCGGGGCCGCCCGGTCCTTTCCCTTGCGTCGCGATCGGTACATTCACTCCCTCCCGCACCTCACCACTCATCCTCCCCTTTGCCCTTGGTTTCTTTTCAATCACTTACGAATTGTAAATTTCGCAACTCCTTTGTTTTGACATCCATGCAAAATGCACGGGGGGTGCACGCCCACTCTTCATCCTCCAGAGTTCCGTATACTCTTCCAAGTTCCGTATATCCTAAGTCTTTTGTTTGCCACTCTTACGAAAACTGCCGGGGTGTGGCGGTATTCTTCCCATTCTGGAACGGCCAACTCCGGAATCGGAGACTCCGGCCTTGTTCGAAAGAATCTACTCTTTCTTTCTGCCACGAAACACGGATCACCGTACACGGGTCACCATCTCTGTCGCGCGTCCGCGTGCGGATTCCTTTCTTTCCCACCACGCGCCACTCGCAGACCTGCGGTATTCTTAGCAAGCCGAGCCATGCCACCGACCTCCATTCCCGGCCCCACGCCCACCTACGAGGATTACGCCCGCTGCGTCCACTGCGGCCTCTGCCTGAGCGCCTGTCCCACGTACCGCCTGTGGAATCTCGAAGCCGATTCGCCCCGCGGCCGCATCCACCAGATGATCCACGTCTTTCAGAGTGACCTGTATGACCATGCGCCGCCTTCCGTCCCCATCAGCGATACCTTCGTCGATCACATCGATAAATGTCTCGACTGCCGCGCTTGCGAAACTGCTTGCCCCTCCGGCGTCGAATACGGCAAGCTCGTCGAGCACGCCCGCGCTCGCATCGAACGCGACTACGAGCGCCCCTGGCTCGCTCGTGTCACGCGCAATTTCATTTTCCGGGACTTTCTCTCCACCCCGCATCTCATCGAAGACGCCGCTCGACTTCTTCGCCTCTATCAGCGCTCCGGTTTGCAAACTATCGCGCGCAGCATGGGCATCCTCAAGCTTCTCGGGCTCGCCGAACGCGATCGCCTTCTCCCGCGCATCGACGACAATTTTTTCTTCACCCGCCTTGGCGAGACGTTTCCCGCCGCAGGGCCGCGCCGTACCCGTGTCGCCTTTTTCGCTGGCTGCATCGCCAACGTCGCTTTTTCCGAGCTCAACGAAGCCACCGTCCGTGTGCTCACCGCGAATGGCTGCGAAGTTGTCGTGCCAAAAAATCAGTTATGCTGCGGTGCTCTTTCCGTGCACTCGGGATTTCGCGACGCCGCCCGGGAACTCGCCCGAAAAAATCTCGCCGCTTTTGCGCTCGAAGACTTCGACGCCATCATCACCAACGCCGCGGGCTGCGGCTCCACGCTCAAAGAATACGACTATCTTTTTTCAGCGGACGAACCAGAACACGCTCAGGCCCGTGCCTTCGCCGCGAAAACGCGCGACGTCACCGAATTTCTTGCCGCCCTTGGTCTCACCGCCAAACTCAATCCGCTGCGCCACCGCGTCACTTATCAGGATTCCTGCCATCTTCTTCATGGGCAGAAAATCCGCGAAGCTCCGCGCACGCTT
>QHYN01000053.1 GCA_003224145.1 Acidobacteriota bacterium | reverse complement strand
ATAGGATCCGAAGCGAGTGCCAGTGAGGATAGCCATGGCAGGCGCGATTATACTCCTTGCGCGCACAACACTGACCTGCTGGATTCAGGATCTGGCAAGGAATTGCAGAATTTGAGTCGGTAATTCCTGCAATCAACACCATTGCAACCGTTAATCAAAGAATTGGACTTCGCCGGAGTCTCCGCGTTTTGGCTAAATCTCCGCTTTTTTGTCGGGCTTCATCATCACTGCACATCAGCGACTTTTCCATTGACGAACGTGATTTTCAGATCCTTGTAGACATAAATCTGCTTTTGGCCGAGGTCCACGATTTTTCCCGGCTGGCCCAAAGCAGCCTTTACCTGGTCGATGGTTTGGCCGAGCTGAATAGTCTGGGGTGCTGGCGCAGACTGATCGGGTGCCTGTTGCTGTTGAGTTTGGGCTTGCTGTTGTTGCCCACTAGTGTCCGGTCCCAGAACCAGACTGATGACATCTTTGATCTGCGATGCATCCGCCTTGCTCAGATAATCTTTTGTAAACTGGAAAACAACTGCAGACTTGTAGGAAGAGGGCCGCTGCACGCCGTTGCAGGAGTCGCACTCTATGATGTTGAAGGTCACCTTGTCGTTTTTGGCGTCGAGGGAGATTTTTGTGGCGTAAACCTTCGTTTCGAGAGGCAAGATCCGGCTATTGTCTGATCCCTGCCCAATGCCTTTGATGTTCCAAAACTTCTTGATGAGGGCTGATGGGGCGTGCATGGTACCGTCTTTATACGTGTTTGGAGGGACCGTGGCGTCGCCAGGCGGATAGGAACGGATGCCGCCCGTTTTGATGACCAGAACCGCGCCTTGCTCGGCGACGACAAGCCCGCTGGAATCAGATCCCATCTTCGCAAGTTTGTATTGCGTTTTGAGCTGATCCTCCAGCGAAGAGGCCGCTGTATCCTGTGCTTGCGCCGCTTCCGCGCCAAGGATTCCCGCAATCAAGACCACGCCCACAGAAATCGCCAAGCTAACTTTCGCTGACATGATGCACCTCCTTCGAGAATACCCGTGACTTGGAGTGATTCAACCCGGGATTCTGAACTTTCGGGAATGCCAGCCCAGTTTCGAGCTGGGCCATTCCGATGGCTTCTAATCCGCTAAGGGCAAGGTCACTTGTCAATGCGACCGTCCGCTTAGTTGTTCCCGCCATTGCCGCTCGGGGAAGAAGCGGCTTGCTGGACTTCTTTTTCGGTCTGATCGGCTTCCTGCTGCTGCTGCTTCAGCTTCGCTGCAACGACGGCGGCATCGTCCGGTGCGGATGTGCCATCAGGATTCTTGCGGCCACCCGCCGCCGGGCCAGATGGAATTCCTTTCTTACCTTGATTGTCCGCCAGAGTCTTCAGACCGGTGTCGAGCTGCTCGCGGAAACGGTTGTGCATTTCCTGAAGGTCGGCGACTTGGATTCGAGGCGAAGAATCCATGCCGCAATCAGATTTCTTGCTGCTCAAGACCATGACTCCAACAGTGTTGTCGCTGTCCGGAGCGTTGTCCATGCGCCTGAGAACGTCGCCGGCACTCAAGGAGCAGGGCTCGCCATTCGCCGTGACATCAAGGCTGGTCGTCACTATAAAGACGCGAAGGTTGGGATCCAGCGCAGGGGGGACTTGTTCCGTATTTCCAGCGGGTTGTGCTGGTGCAGAAGTTGGAGTGCCGCTCCCTGTGCCGTTCTGCGTCGCGGCGGCTTGCTCGGCGGTGAGCTGCGCCTTCACCTCTTCGGCGATCATTTGTTTGACTTCGGGAGTCAGTGTGACGGCGCCAGCTTGAGACCCACGTTGGGAAGCCGCCGTGTCAGCATTCGCCGCAGCGGCGTTGGCGTTGGCTGCTGCCGCGTCCGCATTGGCTCCCGCAGCGTCGGCGTTGGCGGCGGCTTGAGCTTGATACGAGGCCCGCAAGTTTTCGGCGATGAGGTAATCGGTCAGCCAGAAGTCGGCCGAAGGATACACGGGATAGGGGGCAAAATAATAACCGTACGGCCTGTACCACGGGTCACCATACCATCCCCAAGTGTAGTACACGGGCGCGGGCCAAGGATTGTAAGCCCATCCGTAGTACACCGGCGCATAGTAGTAGGCTGGAACGTAATGGTAGTAGGCGACATTGTTATAGTAATAGGTGCGATAGACGGTGACATTCGTTCGGCCTTCGTAGACATAGGTGCGACGCACGTATTCACTGCCGCCGCGTTCGAAGCGGTGTTCCACAAAGCCGCGGTTTGGACCTGCCGTCACAACTCGGCTCTCGACGCGATTGTTGGCGTCGCGGTGCTCGGTTACGATGCGCCGTTGGCCGTTTGGCTCGCGGTTAATCGTCATACCACCAGAAGTCTTGATAGTACTGACTTTGCCGTGAGTATCGAAGCGAGCTTCAGCGCCTTTGTTGGTAATCACTTTGACGGGATGTCCGGTCGGGCTGTATTCGAGCCTGTGACCTTCACGGGTCGTTTGGCCGATGACGCGGTTGTTCTTGTCGCGTTCAATCGAGCTCCCATCAGTCCTGCGTTCCACGGTTCCGCCGTCGGGACGAATAACTTTCCCGGGCGCGTTACCCGCGCCGGTTGCTCCACGACCACCATTGCCAGTGTTGCCCGTGCTGGTCGCTCCTCGACCGGCATTAGCACTGTTGGCCGCACTAGTCGCGCTTCGACCGGCATTAGCACTGTTGGCCGCACCAGTCGTGCCCCGACCAGCATTAGCATTGTTGACCGCACCAGTCGCGCCCCGACCAGCATTAGCATTGTTGACCGCACCAGTCGCGCCTCGACCAGCATTAGCATTGTTGACCGCACCAGTCGTACTTCGACCGGCATTACCGCCGCTTTGTTGAGGATTCGCCGGGCGTTGTTGCTGAGTCTGCGGTTGTTGTCGCTGAGGCTGTTGTTGCGGTTGCGGCCGCTGTTGTCGCTGCTGCGGGGGCGGGGAAGGAGGAGGATTGGACTTCTTATCTTTGGACTGCGCCGGCAAAAGCAGCGGACAAACTAAAAGTAGAGTTAGGGAAAGTAAAATTCTGGCCGAAAGATTGAGTGCGTGGCTGGGCTTCATAATGTCTCCTCAAAGACCTGAAAATTTTCTCCGGGACTTTCATCGTAGGACGGATGCGATGAAGAAATTCCATACGACGCGGCAAATTCCAGAAGGAGGGCCCTGCTGTACCTGGCCATTCACTGCGAGGTGGGCGGAGTCTAACACCGAGTTTATGATGTTGCAAACTTTAAATGTTTGGCAATGCGAAACGGAGCGGAACAACTTCATGTCGCCGATGTGCATCCTTGGCGAAAAGCTTGGGCCGCTGCTCTCACGCCGAGGGGGAAATCAGTCAGCGCTGGCTGCCGCTACTCGGTGAGTGTCGATTCCTTCCGTTTTTTGCTGGAAGAAAGCGGCGACGCGGTCAATGATTTCATTCAGAGAGGTGTGTGGGCAGAAGCCCGTGAGAGCGTATAGCTTCTCCACGGAAGGCACGCGCCGCATCATGTCTTCAAATCCAGGCTCATAAGCCTGGTCGTAGGGAATATATTCGATCGGGGAGGAGCTACACGTGCGCTCCTTCACACGGTACGCCAGATCCTCGATGGTGATTTCTTCGGTGTTGCCCACGTTTACAACTTCACCGATGGCGCGCCTGGAGTCCATGAGGCGGATGAGACCCTCGGTGGTGTCGCGCACATCGCAGAAACAACGGGATTGTTTGCCGCTGCCATAAACAGTGATGGCGGAGTGTTCCAGAGCGGACTTGACGAAGTTGGGGAGCACCATGCCATAACGTCCGGTCTGACGGGGACCCACGGTGTTAAACAAGCGGGCGACGATGACGGGAAGCTTTTTTTCCTTCCAATACGAGAGCGCGAGAAATTCGTCGAGCGCCTTGGAAGCCGCGTAACTCCAACGGCCCTTGGTGGTAGGACCCAGGACGAGGTCGGCATCCTCGCGAAAAGGAACATTGGTATTTTTGCCGTAAACCTCGGAGGTGGAAGCGGTGAGGACCAGTTTCTTTTTCTTGCAGGCGGCTTCGAGGATCAACTGCGTGCCGTTGACGTTCGTTTCAATCGTCTTCACCGGGCTTTCGACGATGAGCTTCACGCCCACAGCGGCCGCCAGATGGACGATCACATCGGCATCATCGACAAGTTCAGCGAGCAATTGACGATTTTCGATATTATCGAGGTGATACTGCATGCGATCGCAAGACTTGAGATGGCGGATATTCTCGATGCTGCCCGTCGAAAGATTATCGAGCAAGATGACGCGATCGCCGCGGTCCAGGAGCCACTCCGCGAGGTGAGAACCGATGAAACCGGCGCCGCCCGTGATCAAATAATGCAAAGAGCCTCCTTAAAGGGCCTGAGAATCGTCGTCATGATGGCGGGAGAGTGCTTCCGTGACCGATTCCGAAGCGTCGTCGCCCTGCGCCGGTTCCCCAGCTTCCTGGGGACCGTAGCCATACGAATATGGGTAATACCGATAAGAGTAGTAATAGTCGGGCGCGCTGGAATCCACGGCGTTGAGGACGACGCCAAGAATGCGGGATTTCACACTGTTCAACAGATCGCGGGTCCGAGTGAAAGCTGCCTTGGGGGTCTCGCCGCTGCGAACGATAAGCAGCACACCATCGGCAAGTACCGAAAGAATAACAGCATCGGTGGCCGCCATGATGGGTGGAGAATCAATCACGATAAACTTGAATTTCGTGCGCAGTTCGGCGATGGCGTCGGCGAGCCTGTGAGAAGAGAGCAAGTCCGCAGGATTCGGCGGGAGAGGTCCCGTGGGAATGGCGACAAGGTTGGGAATGGCGGGGTGCGGAACGGAAACGAGATCGAGGCTGGACACGCCGGCCAAGTAAGAACTCAAACCGGCATACTTTCCGGTGCCAAGATTGAGGAGGCGGCCAATTCCAGGCTTGCGAAGGTCCGCATCCACGAGCACGGTGCTATCGCCGAGCTGGGCGAGGGTGACGGCAAGATTCGCCGCGGCCGTGGTCTTGCCTTCGCGCGGCAAGGCGCTGGTGACCAGAATGACTTGCGGTGGATGATCCGCCTGTGAGAGGAGAATCGATGTACGCAGGGCGCGGAACGCTTCTGACATCTGTGACTTTGGCAGATGCTGAGCAACCAGTTCGATACGCCGTTCATGGCCATTCGAGGAAAGACCCGGGAGCACGCCCCGGCCCTTGCTTCCATTCAAACCGGTGAATTGAGGGACAACCGCAAGGGAAGGAAGGCGAGCCAGGGATTCAATATCATCGGGGGTCTTGACCGTGTTGTCCAGATATTCGCGCATAAGAGCGAGTCCGATGCCACCGATCAGACCGACTAGAAAAGCCAGCATAATGTTCCTGGCCTTGGCGGGACGAGCGGGTGAAGTTGGAACCATGGCAGGGTCGACGATGCGAATGTTGGAAGAGCGCAAACCCGCGGATATCGCGGTTTCCTTCATCTTTGTCATCAGGCCTTCGTAGAGAGCTTTGTTGGCCTCTGCTTCGCGCTTGAGGATGTTGTATTCGACCAGTTTTTCGGACATTTGATTGGCTTCGACCTTCGCCTGATCGAGGGCCTCGCTCAGTAGGGTTTCGCGTTGGCGAGCTTCGCGATAATCACTTTCGAGGACTTCCAGAACTTTCCTCTTCTCCTTCTCAATGCTATCTTCGATGTCCTTCAACTCTGTCTTTAGACGCTGCACCTTGGGGAAATTGGGACCGTACTGGGCCAAGGCGTCGGTGTACTCAGCCGACGAATCCCTTTGCTTTTTGAGCAAATCGGTGAGCGCCGCATTGCTCTGGACCTGGGGCACAGCGTCCAAATCTCCAGCCTTAGCGAACTCGTAGAGCGATTCTTTCTTCATGCGCTCGCTTTGGGCATCGGTGAACTGGCGGTTGATGTCGCCGAGCCGCTGAGTGGTCATATTCTGCTTGTCGTCGAGCGTCCAGATCTGATTCTGGCGCTCGTACGCGATGCGGGCATCCTCCGACCTTTGGACTTTGATTTTGAAATCGTTGAGCTGATCCGCGAGCCAGTCGGAAGCGTGCGTAGTGGACTCGTACTTGCTGCGAAAATTCTGTTCCACGTAGGTGGCGATATGAGCGTTGACGATGCGAGCGGCAAGTTGCGGGTTTGTGGATTCAAAACTCACATCCATCAGCCGGCTGTTGGGAACACGCCTCACACTGAGACTACCCAGGAATTCGGCGAGCTCGGGCGGGCGGGTCCGGTTTGCAAGGCTGCCACTGGCCACCGCTTCCGATGGGCCGCCTCCTACAGAGAATTCCGGACGAGCGGTAAGGCCACTATCGCGGATGGTTTGGAGCACCAGAGTCTCGCTGGTCAGGATTTTGGCTTGCGTCTCGATGTAATTCTCGGAGTCCACCATGTAGTCGTAGGAATCCGCCCCCTGAAAGGGAAGAATATTGGCGTTTTCGCGATCGATCTCGACGCGCGCTGTGGCCACGTAAACCGGCTGCATACGAAAGGTGGCGATGGCCACGATGGTAACCACCGCGAGCATGAAGGAAAGAATCAGCCACTGGTGCTTGCGAAGAATGAGCAGGTAATCGTAGAGGTGAGGCTCACGCGGAGATAACTCAAAAGAAGCAAAACGGGGTGTGTTGGGGACCAACTCGACGGCACCGTTGGAGCCATTTTCGCGGGGAACGAGTTTGTTCTCTTCAGCCATTTTCTAGTGGTATGCAATCCGGTAGAGCGCCACGCCCGACCCTAGTGCGATACCGAATTCCGCGGCTCTGAAGAGTGCGTGCTTCGCGCCGCTTTCCGGCACGTACAGAATATCGCTCGGCTGCAACTGGAGATCTTCTGCCCGGCGATTGAGCACTTTCTTCAGGTCGACCGGGACTTCATGCTGCTGTCCCTGGTTATCCTTACGAACGATGACGGCTTTGTCGGATTTCGCGGTCCGCGTCAGCCCGCCGGCCAGAGCAAGAATCTTCAAAGTGCTCAATTGAGAGCGGTCATTGGCAAGAACGAAGCCACCCGCGCGATTGACAGCGCCGAGAACATAGACAATGCCGGCGTGGGGAACCGTGACAATATCACCAGCCTGCAAAGTCATATTGTTCTTGGTGTCGCCGGTCTCCATCAGCTCGCTGAGATTGATGGTGATGATGTTGGTCAGCGGGGGCGGCTCAGCGGGCGCAGGAGGATTTGCAGATGCCGCCGCTGTTCCAGAAGGAGAAGATGCTGACGGTACATCGTGCGGCCGCGTTGGGTTCCCAGGCCCCGTTGCCGGGGGCTGTTGCTCCGGGCCTATTACAGGCGGCTCGGTCATGTCGGGTTGGGCGTCTTGAGAGGGGCGCGCGACAATTACGGTGTCACCCGCATCGCTGGAAATGCCGCCGGCTTCCGCGAGAACTTCCAAGAGCGTCACAGGCCTATCCGCCTGATAAACCATGGGATGAGGAACGGCTCCAACGACAGTAATGGGCTTGCTCTTGCGCTCTTTGACGGCAACGCTGACGTCAGCATGAGTGACCAGGCCGTTGGCTTCCAGAACCTCCGCGATCTTCTGCTCGGCCTGCATTTCGGTTAGCCCGGCAACATGCAAACGCACGGGAACCAGAGGGATCCCAATGGAGCCGGTCTGGCTCACGCGGACTTCACGGGTGAGTTCTTTTACGTCGAAGACCTCGATGGCTAGCACGTCCCCAGCGCCGATAACGTAGTCGTGGGGCATCATTCGCAGGGTGGCGGACAGCTCGCGAATGCGGTCATTCACCTGTTGCGGCGTCTCAAGAACGGCTTGCGCGTGGCTGGGCGGCGGCAGCACCATTCCGAGCAGGGCGCCCAAGCCAAGACACCACACCAACGCACCCAGTCTGGCTGGCTGCATGAGAATAGATGACCCCCGGCGTTGATTATACAGCGATAGAGGAGAAGTCAATCAGTGATTTCGGGCATTCCCTCGCCGGTGGCGGGGTGTCGATGCCGGGCGGACTTGGTCGATTTCTGCGGTGGCCAGATGCGCCATCAGGAAAAAAAGCAACAGATTGGAAGGGATGTGGAAGTTGAAGTCGACAAGAGCGTGCACCAGAATACCCGCGCACGCCACCATTCCCGAGAGCTGTAAGGCGCCAGCAAACGAATAATCGTTGTGGCGCAAGCGCACAAGGGACCGGCGCAACAGGACAACGAGAAACCAGGCACAACAGAGACCACCAAGCCCGCCGGTCTCGGCCAGAGCTTCGAGGTAATCGTTGTGCGTGTGGTTGACAATCTTTCCATCATACAGGGTCTCGTAAGGAGGATAGACGATTTGGAAAGTGCCCAGTCCCGTGCCCGCGATGGGATGATCCAAGAAGATATGCCAGGTACCCCTGCGCATAGCGGCTCGCTTTCCAGCGGTCACGTCGAGCGACTGAAACGAAGAAAAGCGTTGCACGATCTGACCGACACCCAGCCAGGAAACCATCAATAGTGCGACGAGCAAGACGGCTGTGCCAGCCAATAGTTGCTTGCCGAGGCCACGGCGACGGAGAATCAAGTACGCTAAGAGTGTTAATTGGGCGCCAAGGCTCACAATGCCTCCGCGGGAGGCGGAAAGGAAAAGCGCGGCCACGGGTAGAACGGCGAAGAGACCAACGACCACCAGACGCTCGCGACGCACTCTGCCCAGCACGAGAGGAACAAGGGCCAACGGCAGGAGGAGTTCCACAAATCCGGCGAAATGATTGCGATTCGCGAAAGGGCCAAAGGGTATACCGCCATAGCGCATTTCGCGGAACCAGTAGAGTTTCCCGTTGAAGGTGAGGTGTTGAAGGATGCCGAACACACTGACCACAAAGCCGAGCCCCATGCCAAACCAAACGAACACGCGCCAATCTTCCAGCGACCGGAAAGCTTGGACGGCAAGAAAAAGAAGAAGCAAGTAAGCCAGGAGAAGCTGCAGTTCGATCCGTGTGCTGTAAGGAGACACGGTGGCATGAAAGAACCATTGACCCAGGACGACGAGGGAAAACACAACCAGCGGCGGAAGCAAAGGCGAAACGACAGGCTTTTCTTTGTCGTTGAAATAGAACCGCACCGCCCAGATCAAGAAGAGGAACCCCGCGCCCGTTTCAAGGATGGCGCGCGCCCAATCCTCGACGCCACCATGGGCGGCAACAACAAAACTGACCAAAGCGCAGATGCCAAATCGCAAAAACTTCATGGTTTGCGAGGCTCCGCAGCCGATGGAACCAGAGCGACGTCATCCACCCAGGCCATCCCCTGAATTTTGTCGTCGACTTCCTGGCTGGGAAAACGAATCACACAAACCTGCATTTCCTGAACATTCCTTCCGGAGGACCAGAGAATCTCGACGCGCGTCCAAGGCTGGCTGCCGCGAAGATCGGGTGTCACAACCGTGGAAGTGTCCTGTGTCCCAATCGAGCGCAGTTGGAGGCGGACGCCCTGCTCCGTGGTGATGGACAGGGTCCGTATCCAGGCCGAGAAGTCATAGGCTGTGGAAGGCTGTACAGGGACCAGATGGCAAGGACCGACGAGATGCAGATTGTATCTTCCATTGAACAGCAGCCGCAGGGAGCGGTTGCCCGAGTGCTTTTCACGGGTATCGAGACTGATTTGGACACCAGGCACTCCTTCCTGAAACGTCCACGAAAAGCCCCCTCCCACGACACCGGATTCGAATCCGCCATCCCACAAGACCGAACCTGCTGGATCTGCAAGATTGCCTAGGCTGGCGAAGACCATGGCCTCCTGCCAGACGCTCTGGGCTTCGGCGATTTGCTTCTCCCGAAGGAGAGAATCGACCAATGAAAAAGGACCTTCGCTCAAGGGCAGGTGGGGACGAAGGGAGGCGAGTCTTTTCCAGATCTTGACGGCGTTGGAGGTATGGCCATCGGCCACCTGGTCCCTAATTGCGCCGATATAAGCGTTGCTCAGCGGGGGAAGTACAAGATCCAGAATCAGATCGATGTTGGGTTCGGCGCGGAGCGCGCGAGAAAGCGCTTCCGCCCCGCGTTGCGGTTCCTCTTCGACGGCGTAATGCATCTCAAGGAAAGCTGCGTCCTGCTCCCCCTGGCGGAGCAGAAAATTACCGTAGCGCCAGGCAACCTCGGCCGAAAGAGGGTAGGTGCGTTTGGCATGAAGAAACGCATCGCGCGCTGCGGGAATATTTCCTTCTGCTTCATAAGCGGTGGCCAAATCCGACCAGATCTCCGCGGACCCCGGGTTCAGTGACAAGGCAGCGGTATAAGCTTGGATGGCGCGCACAGTATCTGTGTCTTCGAGGTTGTACTGCCAGTAACGGCCCAGGAGATACCAATTGCGGTAGTCCTCGGACTCCATCCGAACGGAGCGCTCATAGCCCTGGCGGGTCTGGAGGTCAGCGTAGTGGACGGCAAGCGCATTTCGAAGACTGAAATAAGAAAGGAACCCCGCAACGCCGAAAGCGAGGGCGAGAATTACGCCGCGATGCGCGGAACTCCAGAGGCGCGGACTCATGCCACGGTACTCTGCCTAGGCCGTTTCGCACTTGCAAGCCAAAAAGTCAACTGCGGCGCAGAAGCAAGCGGACTTGGCGGATTGCCTGCGGGGGTGCTTGCCAGTCTTTGCAAAGAAAAGTTGGTTGATGCGGACCGAACGTAACAGTAGAATGCAATTCCAGCCGGGCATCGATTAGAAACCTGTTTCTCGATGTACAAGGACCCGCTACTGGCGTGCGCCTTTGCGGGAGAAGTACGGTGAACTCGCGACTCGGTATGGCGGCGAGAGCAGTCCCCCTTTCGAACGCCAAAGCACCAGCCCTTTCCTAGTGAGGCAAAGGCATTGAGCGGCTTCGTCTGCATTCTGCACCGCGACGGCGCGCCCATTGAACGGGCGCTGTTGCAATTCCTCACGCATTTTCTTTCTTACCGCGGACCTGACGCGCGTGAGAGCTGGATAGATGGTTCGATTGGCATGGGACATGCGCTGCTGCGCACCACACAGGAATCGAAAAGCGAGCGGCAGCCGGCGAGCCTCGAGGGGCGCTACTGGATTGTCGCGGATGCCCGGCTGGACGCCCGGGAGCAACTGATTGCCGAGTTGCGCCACGCCAAGCGGGAGGTGCGTGCGAGCGCGTCGGACTGCGAATTGATTTTGCAAGCTTATGCGGCCTGGGGCACGCCGTGCGTCGACCGGCTAATGGGCGATTTTTCTTTTGCAGTTTGGGATGCAGGCCACAAACAACTGTTTTGCGCGCGCGATCATTTCGGCATCAAGCCCTTTTACCATGCGCAACGAGGAGACGTTTTTCTATTCAGCAATACGCTGAATTGCATTCGGCTGCATCCGCACATCTCGGGCGAGCTGAATGATGCGGCGATCGGAGATTTTCTGCTATTTGGGCTGAACTACAATAATGAGACGACCTGTTTTCGCAATATCCAGCGGCTGCCGCCGGCACATTCCTTGACCGCCTCTTCGCGCGGCCTGCAGATCAAGCGCTACTGGACGCCCCCCACCGACGGACGCATTCGCTATGGGAGTCCTGAGCAGCACGTCGAGAACTTCCAGTCGATTCTGGAGAAGGCAGTTGCGGATCGTCTTCGCACTGACCGCGTCGGAATTCTCTTGAGCGGGGGACTGGATTCCTCATCGGTCGCGGCGGTAGCCAAGGAGGTCGCGGGAAGAAAAGCGCGGGCGTCGAAGATTCGAGGTTATACCTATGTTTATGAATCGCTGATTCCGGACCGGGAAGGAGATTATGCGCGCGAGGTGGGTGAGTTTCTTGGGATTCCGATCCAGTTCGTGGCCATGGATGAAGCCCAGCTTTTCGAGCGCTGGGACGAAACCGAACTGAATTCGCCTGAACCTCTCGATAATCCTTTCTTGGCCGTAATCTCTGACACCTATCGCGACATTTCCACGGAGTGCCGTGTTCTGTTCTCGGGAGAAGGCAGCGACAACCTGATGGACTTCCAGATGTGGCCGTACGTGGGAGATTTGCGGCGCCGCGGAGAGTGGCGGCGGCTTTTGACGGAAGTGGGAAATTATCTTTGGATCAGGCCGTTTCCATGGCGCGGCATTCGTGCCCGGGTTTTACGTCTTGTAGGTAAGGATCCCGATCGGCCAGTATTTCCCGACTGGCTGGCTCCCGAATTCAGCCGCCGTGCAAATCTCCAGGACCGGTGGAAGGAACAGACCGAGCTACCAAAATCATGGGCGGCGCATCCGATTCATCCAAGGGGGCATGGATCGTTGTCGCTGCCGCAATGGACGCATCTGTTTGAGCAGGAAGACCCTGGCACCACAGGTTATCCGGTGGAAACTTGTTACCCCTTTCTGGATTTGCGGATGGTGAATTATCTGCTAGCGATTCCCCCCTTTCCCTGGTTTTTCAGCAAAACACTCTTGCGCGAGGCGATGGCGGGGCGACTGCCGGAGCGAGTTCGGACGCGGCCGAAAACACCGCTCCGAACTGATCCCGTCCTGGCGCAGATTCGGCGGGCAGGAAACGAGCCGTTGAAGAAGATTCCTCTCGGTGCGGATATGGATCGCTACATTGATCGCTCGGCGCTGATGGCGCCGCATGCTAAGATGAATCAAGAACAAGTAAGCGTGAATTTACGGCCCTACTGCCTCAACATTTGGTTGCAGTCGGCGCAACGAATCCGATATAACATGCATGCGGAGGCCAGTAATGGCTAAACCCGTTAAACGGGAACCAAAAAAACCTTACACAAAACCTACGCTAACCGTTTACGGGACCGTGCGAGAACTCACCCACGCAAACGGGCCCCATGGCCAGAGGGACGGGGGAATTAGAAACCGGCAGCGTACTCGTGTTTAGAGATCTGTGCGGGCAAT
This sequence comes from Acidobacteriota bacterium, assembly GCA_003224145.1. GTDB lineage: Bacteria > Acidobacteriota > Terriglobia > Acidiferrales > UBA7541 > Acidiferrum. The sequence goes on along the minus strand of QHYN01000053.1, from coordinate 5,034 downwards.
TCAGGCCCGGAGAGCAGCGGGGTCACTAAAAATCGCAGCTTTAATGGAAACCAGTCCTCGGCGCGGAAAAAGGAAAACCAGCGCGAGTCAGAGTGAAGATTCATGAAACTTCAGCTTTAGATTGTGGACCAAGTGCATTTTGCTTACTCCGTTTTCGGCCTTGTCCTGCGATCCAACCTCCCCATTCCAGGACTTCCACCATTGGAAGCGCCTCCCAAAACCGTGGATGTGGAAATCCATCTGGGCGTTTCACAAGACGCCGAACGGGAACGCTCCTACGAATCTCTGGGCATCCTGTACTCGAGTTCTTACACCGACGAATCCGGCCAACCGGCATGGCAAATCCGGGCGAGCGCAAACGGCTCTCTGCTGCATTTAACCTATTGCGACGGCATGCAATTCTGGCTTGACCGCAAGGGCATGTCCCTGACCGTGGCATGGCCTTCCACAGCGTGTCTTGAAGATGCAACGTCATATCTACTCGGACCCGTCCTTGGGATTCTCCTGCGCCTACGTGGCGTGACCTGTCTTCATGCCAGCGCGGTGACATTGGAAGATCACTGCGTTGTTTTTGCCGGCTCGGAAGGCGCAGGAAAGTCAACGACCGCGGCGGCGTTCGCTCGGCAGGGATACGCGGTCCTTTCCGACGACATTGTTGCACTTGTCGAACGGGAAGGCACATTGCACGCGATGCCGGCATACCCCCAGCTGTGCCTTTGGCCCGATTCCGTGAAGATGCTTTACGGTTCTCCCGATGCACTCCCACCCTTGACCCCGGACTGGGACAAGCGGCGACTTGCACTTGGAAATGAGCGCGCACGCTTCCAGAGCCGCCCCCTTCCTTTGGCCGCCATTTACATTTTAGGCGACCGTCACGCGGACTCTGCACTCTGCATAGAGCCGGTCCGCCCGCGGGCAGCCCTTCTTTCGCTCGTCGCCGATACGTACGCCAACAGGATCTTAAGCCGGGAGATGAGAGCCAGAGAGTTTGAGGTTCTCGGCCGGCTGGTTACCACCGTTCCCGCGCGTCGTATCCACGCCTCTATGGATTCCAACCAGTTAGACGAACTCTGTCGCGCCATCCGCGAAGATGTCCAATCCCTGAGCTTACCGGTCACGTCCCGGCCTTAAGAACCCGCGAGCGGCCGCAATTGCGTAGTGGAAATACCGCGTCATTTGATACGATACAGGCTCGATTCCCGTTTTGGAACGGATCTTAGGAGCGGCGTGCTATGGTTGCCGTGTCGGGAATGCCTTCCTCCAACCCTACTAGCCGGCATTTGGCTTTCCGCAGATCATTAGGATTTGTTCCAAAATGGAACTGTGGAACGGGCATGCCTTGAGGTGAGCGTTCTTTGCGATAGGAACGCACTATAGGCAGGCCGACGTTCGAAGACTCAAGGGAGGATTCCGGCATGAAAACCAAAGGTTTCTCGGCGAATGCAACAAAGAGTAAAGGCGCGGCCAGCCTCATCTGTGGCCTCCTGCTGCTGACAGCTTTTCAAATCACGGAAAAGCACACTCGCCAGAGAATGGCGAGCGAATCACCGGTAGTCGCGAGCCCGTCAACGCGGACCTCCGCAGACAACAGGAATCCCAGATGGTCGGAAGCCTATGGCAAGTTACCGTTGAGCTTTGTCGAGAACCAAGGCCAGTCGGCCAAGGAAGTGCGGTTCGTCTCACACGGGACAGGTTATGAGCTCTTTTTGACCCCTCAGGAAGTCGTTCTCGCGCTGCCTCCGACTGTGCCCCGCGACCTCTCTCCACGCCATCGAACGGCCTACATTCGAGCTCTTCGGAAAGCGCGCCAGAAGCCTGGCCTCTTAACTGCCATTCGCTTGCATCTCGAGTCGGCAAATCCTGAACCTCAGGTGACTGGAACAAATCCGTTGCCGGGCAGAGTGAACTACTTTATTGGAAAAGATCCCAAGAAGTGGCACACGGGCGTACCTACCTACGCAGGGGTGAAGTACACAGGGATCTATCCTGGAGTGGACCTGGTTTTCTATGGCGCGCAGCGGAGCTTGGAATACGATTTTGTTGTTGCGCCGGGAGCCAATCCCAGAGCCATCGCGCTGAAAGTGGATGGAGCTCAAGAGGTGCGTAGCAACTCGCATGGCGATCTGGTGTTGAGCGTTGCGGGCGGCGCGGTGATGCTTCAGAAACCAGCGGTCTATCAAAATGTAAAAGGTGAACGGCGTGAGATTGCCGCTCGGTATGTCGTTGCTGGTGGCCAACGCATCACCTTCGCCGTCGGCACCTACGATCACAGCCAGCCTCTTATCATCGATCCGGTTCTGAACTATTCCACGTACCTTGGTGGTACTGCGGACGACTTTGGGTTTTCCATCGCCGTAGACAGTTTGGGAGACGCTTTTGTCGCTGGCCAAACCCTATCGACAGACTTTCCGGCTGGAACGCATGGGGCGGTTTCTCCGGCTCCTACAACCAATTCTGGAGTCTCGTTTGTCGCTGAGCTGGATCCTACCGGAACTTCACTCCTCTACTCCACATACCTTGCCGGTACCTCGACTAACGCATCCGAGGGCGCATTCGGCATTGCGGTCGACCCCTCGGGAAAAATTTACGTAACCGGACTCACGTTTGCCACGGACTTCCCGACGACATCCAATGCCTTCAACACGGGGCCCCTAACCGTCAATCCCAACGGAACCGCGTTCGTGACCAAACTCGATCCGGCAGCCAGCGGTACGGCTTCGCTGCTCTATTCCACCTACCTGGCAGGGACAGGGGGTGATTTTGGGAACGCCATCGCCGCCGATGCGGTGGGAAACGCCTATATCGCGGGATTTACGGACTCGACTGATTTTCCGACGAAGAACGCCTTTCAGGCAGCTCCAAGTAACTCGGTTGGAACTGCTTTTCTCACCAGAATTGACACCACCCAATCGGGAGCTGCCTCCCTGATCTATTCCACATTTCTAGGTGGGAATGGCGCAAATGAAGCCGTTTTTCTCTTTTTTGGTGATGAAGCGTTCGGAGTAGCGGCAGATAGCTCTCACAATGCTTACCTCGTTGGTGAAACCAGCTCCACCGATTCGTCTTTTACGACCGGCACTGCTTACCAAACCACCCCTCCCGTAGCCAACACCAGCTCCAGCGTTTTCCTATCCAGGATTGATACAGGGCTCGTTGGAAGCAATTCGCTGATCTACTCAACTTATCTGGCAGGATCCACGGAAGATCTGGGTATCGCCATCGCGCTGGGACCCAACAATGTCGCGTACCTGACAGGCACCACCAGCTCACTGGACTTCCCTTTTCCTGGAGCAACGACTGGCGCTTTCGATACCACCGGTGGCCCCTTAGGGAAAGCCTTTGTGACTCTGGTGGATACGACGAAATCCGGGGCTAATTCCCTTTTGTATTCGACATATCTCGGAGGAACGGGAAGCGACACGGGCTTTGGAATTAGGGCTGACGCTGATGGCAACGCCTACGTTGCGGGAGGGACCGGATCGACTGATTTCCCGACGACGCCAGGCGCCTTTCAGATCACTCTAGCCAACCCAAACGGAGATGCGTTTGTGACCAAGTTGAATCCGGGTGGGAACGGTGCGGCCGACCTGGTTTATTCGAGTTTTTTTGGAGGGAGCGGTAACGGTGCGAACCCCGATGAAGCCTTTGGCATCGCGCTCGATGCGCAGAACAACGCCTATATTACAGGTCAGACCTTCTCGACCGATTTCCCCGTTTTCTCGCCGCTTTCGACGGGCGGCACCTTGAGCGGTCCTTCGGATGCATTCGTTGCCAAGCTCACCTTGATTCCGACATTGGCGGTCACGCCTTCGAGTCTCGACTTTGGGGTCCAGCCCGTGGGAGTGACCTCCCTTCCGCAGACCGTGACACTGACAAACAACACGTCAGACCCCATACCGTTTGCAAGTAGCAATCTTGCCGTCAACGGGAGCAACGCAGCCGATTTCGCTTCCCCATCCAACACTTGTGGGTCGAGCATTGCGGCGGGAGCCTCCTGTACCGTCAGTGTCACTTTTACTCCTTCTGTCGCGGCTGCTGAGTCCGCTACGCTGGTCATCACGGTGATGATTACCGACGCTGGGGTGACCACCTCTCAATCATTCAACGTCAGCCTGAGCGGTTCGGGTTCAGCTTCTGCTCCGGGCGTTGGGCTCTCGCCGACCAGCCTGAGCTTCGGCGGCCAATTGCTGACGACCACGAGCGCAGCACAGACGGTGACATTGACCAATACCGGAACAAGTGCATTGACGATCAATTCCATCGCTGCCTCTGGTGATTTTGCAGAGACGAGTACTGGCTCCAGTGCTTGCCCAATCAGCCCGGCGACTTTGGCGGCCGGAGCAAATTGCACGATCAGTGTGACGTTTGCGCCGACCACCATAGGGGCGCGGACGGGAACCCTCACGATTACGAATAACGCAGGCGGAAGTCCACACGCCGTGCCCTTGACCGGAACTGGCTGGGACTTCACGCTGACCCCCGCGCCGTCGTCGGTATCGGTGAGGCATGGGCAGTCCGTCACCTTCAACGTAACGATGACACCGGCAGGAGGGTTCAATCAGGCCGTGGCGCTGGCATGCTCTGGCGAGCCAAAGAAGTCAACGTGTACGGTCGCACCGACCTCAGTCACCGCAAGCGACGGAACGACGCCGCAGACAGCCGTCGTGACGGTTACGACCAAGGGTCTAATCGTGCCGCCACCAACAGCACCCACGCCACCCATTTCCATCCGGCAAATCGTGCCGCTCGTGCTGGCGCTGGTTTTGTTGTTGATGCTGTTCACCGTCACCCGGCTCCGAACACGGCTGGGAATGGTGACGGCTATTCTCATCATGCTTGCTCTGGCGGGCTGCGGCACCTACAACGGGACTAAGAAAGGCACGACCAATCTAACGATAACCGGGACGTCCGGTGGTGTGACCAAGACGGTTACGGTGGCGTTGACCGTTACATAGATAAACGGCGGAAACCCCGGAATAGCACCGCGCGCTGAGCACCAGCGCGCGGTCTTTTTTTGTCGGGGAAAATAAAAGC
>QHYN01000117.1 GCA_003224145.1 Acidobacteriota bacterium | reverse complement strand
TGACCTCGACGCCAAATGCGACGTATACGTACGACAACAACGGGAACACTCTGACCAAAGTGGTTGGGTCGAACACGACGAGCTACACGTGGGATTTCGAGAACCGCCTCAGTAGCGTCACCCTGCCTGGTACCGGCGGTACGGTCAGCTTGAAATACGATCCCTTCGGAAGACGTATCTACAAATCGTCGTCCAGCGGCACCAGCATCTACGCCTACGACGGTGACAACCTCATTGAAGAGACGAATTCGTCTGGAGCGGTCGTCGCCCGCTACGAGGACACGCAAAACATCGATGAACCGTTAGCGATGCTGCGGTCGGGGGCAACGAGCTACTACCACGCCGATGGTCTCGGCTCGGTCACCTCGCTCAGTAGCGCGGCAGGCTCGATCGCCAACACCTATACCTATGACTCCTTCGGGAACTTGACGGCCTCGACCGGCTCGCTCGTCAATCCCTTCCGGTACACCGCCCGCGAGTCTGACACCGAAACTGGCCTGTACTACTATCGCGCCAGATACTACGACCAAAACGTGGGCAGGTTCCTTAGTGAGGACGCAAGCCGGCAGGGCTCGCTAGAAGTAGTGGCCTGGGATTTCTACTCCTACGTTTCAAACGACCCTGTAAACTTCATTGATCCGTTAGGTTTGTATCAACTGCAAGGTCCCATTCCGGGGCATGTTCCGCCATTGCCTCCCTCGCCCGCCCTGGATCGTAAACTGACCTGTTTGGAGAATTGCTATGGAGCTTCTTTCATACTTACTTCTACTTCGGAAGTGGTACGACAGCACAAAGCCGGAACACCCCATCGCCGCGGAGAGGCCGCCGACATTTCCTATCCAGCTAATCCGTCGAAGATGCTCTGTTGCGCTGCCCAGTGTGGCTTCAAGTTTGCCCTCGATGAAAAGCTTCACCCCTCGCCTGGCTCTACCGGTGCGCATATTCATGTGCAGTTTACCAGGGGATGGCCTTGGCAGAACGGCGGATATGGTGACCTTCCGAAAGGGAGTCCGTGTCCGTGCAAGGGTACAGGAGAGGCCCCGTAACATGCTGAGTAAGCTTTTTCAAATTCGATTGATTTGCGCACTTTGTTTTGTCTCCCTATTCGGCGCGAAGATCTTGCACGCAGAAGGGCCTTGTGATTCTTCGCGACAGCCAGCCGAAGTTATGAAATTTCTTGAATCTAAGTATCCTGCATGGAAGATGGAGACGTTGGCTGATCTCGGTGAGAGCTACAAGAAGATGTGGTTGAAAAAGCACCAAGAGGATTGCCCGGGATTCGCGTCTGGGCAATTCCATGGTATGGGAAAAGACGAGTCCTATGTGGTTCTACTCTTGCCGCGAGATAGTAAGAGCCATGGTTTCAAACTCATTGTGTTGACCAAGACTATAAGCGGCGCATTTTCCGCAGGCGTGCTTGAGAGTTCGACTGAGTCCACAACCACTCCGGTTGTTGTCTCGCGTGTTGCCCCTGGTAAGTATTTCGACGCAGCTCGCTGGAAGGACATCCAAACAGACACTGACTTAATATTCGTCGAGCAGCTCGAAGTTGCAGGGAGACTTTATTACTGGAGGCAAGGGCGCTTCGCCAGAATCACGACGTCTTACTGAAATTCGCTCCTTGAGATATGGTGAACTGTGACCACTTCCAGAACACAGCCGGGGAGTCCGACACCGAAACCGGCCTATATTACTATCGCGCCAGATACTACGACGCCAGCACAGGACGGTTTCTCACGGAAGACCCGATGGGATTCGGAGTTGGCGGAAACTTCTATCGCTACGTTTACAACAGCCCAGTTGGATTGACCGATCCGATGGGGCTGAGTCCAGCCGATGTTCAGCGAATCCAGACAGCCTGCAAGAAGTGCACCAAGGGACTCACCGATGCGGGACTACGACTAAATGGAGGGAGTGGAGATACCACCCTGGGCTTTGTAGGCTCCCTGCTCATGGGAGGGATCAACGACCTCTTATCCGCACACCGCGAGAACTCAACCAACAAAAAGCAGTCCTGCTATAGCCAGGCGGTCATGACTAAACCATGTCTTGAGGATCCTAAACCACCGTACGCCGGCGATTGGCAGTTCAATGTGGAGCGGATTTGGGCAGGAACTCACCGCGTCGTGGTAGGGAGGGACTCTGATCCAGGCGATCCTGTCGTCATCTGCGATCCGTGGCTAAACAGAACCTACACGCTTCCGAAGCCTCCGGCTGGACCTACAGGTGGCGGGAGTGCATTTTAGCCATGAGACGAGTTTTCTGGACCACCGGCATAGCCCTTGTGGGTTTTTGGTTCGGCTGGTTTGGCCAAGGATATCCCTTGAATTTTGTAGCGCTTGCCATTTTCACCGTATGGGGCGGCTGCATCGGATACGGATTCGGAAGCATTTTTGATCAACGTCATCCCACGAGACGGATCATTGTCTACTGGGCACTTACTCTGGCGTTAGTGGGTTCCTTGTTGTTCCCACTTATGCCGCTTCGTTTTCTCCCTGGTCAAGTGGGAGTAGCCGCTGTGATCGGCGCTCTTGTGGGTCTCTTGGTCGGAAGCCTGCATCTTAAGTGGGCCCAGCGAAAGTCGCAGGCATCTGAAACTGGTGCCACGGCCCGAACGGGTCGTACTCGAAGCTGACTGCCCCGCCAGAACCAGGCAAGGTCACGCTGGTCAGGCGGTTCTCGAAGTCCCACGCGAAGCTTGTTGTGTTCGACCCCACTACCTTCGTCAGCGTATTGCCCTTGCATTACCAAGAGCCTATTTCAGAGACGCACACGACTCTTTCGTCAAGCATTGAAGTCTTCTCGCCCATGGGACGGTGCCAATCCGCTCGTACTCTCTTCCGTTCCATTTGAAAACTCGGGTGTTTCCTGCACTACTCCGCCATTCCCCACGGACCATCTCCATGTCGTCAAAAAGCACCAATTCACTTCCATTGTCGTCAAACAAGACCTCCGGTGTACTTCGTGACCCTGTGTCGAGAACCTTTCGAACAGCTCCATCCGCGTACGCAAAAATCTGGAAGTGATACGCACTTCCAGTAACCCAAGTCACCAGGAACCTCCCATCCTCTTGTAGCGGATGTGCACTCAGAAACGAATCGCCCTCGCGAATTTCAAACACTTTCGCTAACTTTGTTCCACTTTGCCTGTAGACACTCATGTTCGTCACTTGGTCCGAATCACGGTGCAGTGAGCGGTGAGCGGGTTTTGTGAATGCGCATATTAGGTCCGTGCCGCTCGCACTCCACGGTATGAGGCCAAGCACGTGATCTCGGCCAATAAGTGACAACAGCGTCGCGCCGTCGTTGTGCTGGGCCGCCCGCAAGCCGATCCCAAGCATGAGGATGAAAAGGACCCACACCAGATATTTGTGGCGCGGCATCCTAGTGTCCTCCATGAAACGGCATCAAACATTGTTTCATTTGGCAATCTGAACAGGTCGGATTAGCTTTCATACATTCTTCACACTCAAGAAGAGAATCTGGATAGTCCTCAGTGTGCGTTCCGTACTTGAAAAGACCCTCCCAGACACTTCCCTCTGAGCCGAACGGCTCACTCCAGTCAATCCTTCTATGTAGGTATCGGCAGCCCGTGCGGATGTTTGTTGCCGGGTCCGAAAGATTCCTAGGGTCAACCTTGAGGCTCCGTGCCGCCCTATTTGTTACGCCCATTAACCCGCGAGCGCTCGAAGTTGGATTCTTCCCTTTCGGATAGAAGGAACTCTCCTTGTAAATTAAGCAGATTATGAGTTGATCGCTCTGGCCAGATTTGTTGTTTTCGGCGACGAGTTGCGTTATCTGACTAATAGGGAGCGGCGGGCTCGGAGGCGTCGGCTTCCTGCGCTGTCTCATTCCGTCCGGGTCAAACCAGTCCAACGGATCACTGGCAACATAGGCGTAGAAGTTAGTCCCGCGGTCGAAGCCGATAGGGTCCTCACTCACAAACCGCCCGATGTTCTGGTCGTAGTATCTGGCGCGATAATACGATGCCTGTAGTGAGATCACTGTCTGACAATGCTCCCGGATTCATGAACCTCACTTCTGCTGAGGAATTAGAATCCAGCCCCCTGACCAGCGGCCTATCCGGAGCTCCTCTGGAGGTGCGTAAGCCCAGAACAGGTGAACATCTGATTTCTTCAGCGCCTTTTCTAGTTCGGGGACAAACCTGCGAAGGTCAATATCGCCGGTGATTGACTCGTTTGGGTCTAGTGAGAGTTTTTGAAAACCGGAATCGTCGACGGGAAGAAGTCTTTCCCCGATACATTGACCGTCGCTATTCACCGGGACAAAGATCATACTGTTTCTGTTTCCCCATGGAAGCCGAGACTTGTAAAATGTCACGCGTTGTTCGGCCCGTGACCAAACTGTGACCCGTAATGAAAGGGACTTTTGATTGTCCAGTTCAACCCGTATGCCTGGCGGCACGTTGTCGCCACCTCCGACCGAGGCGCTGAGAACGGAGACCGCCATCGCTGCGATAAAGAATTTACGGATTATGTTTCTGACGGAAAGCACGGTCTTTCTCCACTTCTGAGATTTCTTGCAGGATAATCGGCCCACATCCTTTGCATCCGTTTTCGAGTTGGTTCCTAAGACACGCAAGCTCGGCTTCATCCGCTTTTATTTCCGATGCTCTGAGCGGTTCCGGAGCAAATGCGACGACGCGTCCTGCCTTTCCTTTTCCTTTACAGACTTTTGGATTTGAGGCAAGCGCATCCTCGCGGTGGCTCTGCTCATGTACGCGAGCGCAATCCATCAGGCACTGAATAGCTTTGGGGGAACCATCGCCTAGACCTTGGGGGTATCCGATTTGTACGTCTATACCGCCGTGGCTGTTGCAGACGATAGTGTTCCGCCGTGGATCGGGAGGAATGGTGCCAACCTGCTGCAGCCCAGATGGATCGATGAAGACAATTGGGTTATTGCGGACATAGGCATAGAAATTCGTCCCAGCATCGAATCCGACTCGGTCTTCGCCCATGAACCTCGCAGCGATTGGCTCGTAGTATCTGGCGCGGTAATACGATGCCTGTGGATTTCTCGGTCTCGTCGCCGTGAGCCAGCAGACAGCCTTTGAGGCAAGGCAGGCCTCTGACTGCGATACTTGCTGGTCAGTCGAAGTCATCACCTTAAATTCTACGTGTGGGATGGCTGACGTGGGCAGCAATATCCGGTGGAACTGTGTCCAGTCAGTCCCTTCTGATAAGACTTCACTTCAATACTTGCAGGTTCTGGGGCTCCGCTTGTTGGTTGGCGTTGATCAGATGCTCTCGGGTCTGGTCGTTCTGCTCGTCCAATCGGGCCCCTGGATGCGTGGCCGTGTGGACTTGTTTCAGCATGCGGATTGAAACGTGCGTATAGATTTGCGTGGTATCGAGCCGCACGTGGCCCAGCATCGCCTGGATGTAGCGAATGTCTGCGCCACCCTCAAGCATCAACGTCGCCATGGTATGGCGGAAGATATGGCAGGCTCCAGTCTTGCCGATTCCTGCTGCTTCCACGTACCGGCAGCGACTTGTGACGGGCGACTCGTGGAATACCCCACCCGAGAACGCGCGCTACAGGATGCAATTCGAAAGGTTGAGTGCGCCGGAGTAGGCAACACGGGCTTTGCCGGATTCGGCGCGCTCGATGCGTCCGATGAGGAAGAACTTTTCGCGCCGCTTCTTCAGGCCGGCCTCGACGGACTTCACGTTTTTCGGCGGCACGACCAGAATCATCCCCACGCCCATATTGAAGGACTGCAGCAACTCATCGCTATCGATCTTTCCGAGTTTGGCGAGGTATTTGAAGATCGCCGGGACGGGCCAAGAGGCCAAATCAATTTCCGCCTTGACGCCGCTGGGCAGCACGCGCGGAAGGTTTCCGGGGATGCCGCCGCCAGTGATGTGCGCGAGAGCAGAAACCCAGCCGCGGGCAACAATATTTTTGAGAGCGGGCGCGTAGCAAAGATGAGGCTTCAGAAGTTCGGCGCCGATTTTGTTTCCCACTTCGGCGACGTAAGTGTCGGGCTTTAACTTGGCGACCTCGAAGATCAATTTGCGGGCCAGCG
>QHYN01000052.1 GCA_003224145.1 Acidobacteriota bacterium | reverse complement strand
CCAAGATCGAAACCATTTTCTCAGTGGTCAAACGTAAGCTCTCCTCGCGGGCTCCGGGACGTAGCCTGTCGATGCAAATCCGCCAAGCGCTCCTGCTCGGCCTGGCCTACAACCTCTACCGCTTGAGGCATCGACTCGCCCTCGAGGATGTCAACAGAGCCATCAACAGATGCGAGCTGCTCATAAGTGTTGCATCTAAAGGAGTTGGCGCAGAAGCCGACCCTTCGGCGGCCCTCAGGGCAAGCAGTCGACAGTCCACAGTTTACAGCCGACAGAACAGAGAAGAATCCCCGCACGGGGCTGCGCCCGATGCGGGGCACTAAGGTGGATGACACGGGATCCGAAATGAGACTTTGGGAAAAAAGAGCAGGTGACACCCGGCAGTTTGCGTAAGAGCGGATTCTAAAGGACTTACAGACGTCAGCGTTTGTAAGTGCGGAATCTAAAGGAGTTTCTGTGACGAGTTTTTCGTCACGTGACGAGGGGAAGGGGAGGTGGACCAGTAGCTGGGAGTTCTGAAGGACTGCGGGGCGGCGGGGGCGCATAAAGTGGTCTGGCTGGCACAAGAGGACCGTGCCCAAATGTCAAAACCATTATACCACCTTGTCATAGTTTGTCAAGGTAAATATAAGTGGTTTGGTTGCTAGGGGATAGGGAGCGGGGAGAATGAGGTTGACAGTCGACAGTTCGCGGTCACCAGCGAGGACCAAGCAGAGAACTCCCCGCACGCGTGCCGCAAAGCGAACGGCACGGATGCGGGGCACTAAGGTGGTGACTGGTAATGGGTATTCTGGGATGGTGGGGCGCAGGCTGGTTAGAGTTCGCCGCGGAAGGCGCGATGGAGCATAGACTGGAAGAGGGCGTCAAGGCGCTCCCGGCTAGCGGCCTACCCGGGGTGGGAGGCAAGTCTGCCGGACATGAGAGAACGTGTCGTATTGCTAGGCCGTAGCAAACAAGGGAGGCTGGACGATCTTCATGTTGGATAGGTGAGCCGGGCGTTGAGCGATTCGGTCATTGGGCCCGGGTTGGTAAATTGGACGGCCAAGCGGCCGACGCCGTAAATCTCCTTCGAGGGCACGTCTTACTCGTTCCTTTGCCACGTTCAGGTAGTCGGCGGCCGTGTCCGCCCCGGCCGCACGTCGGCCATGTAGAACAGCAGCGCATGCCGCACTGCCAACGCCGATATATGGATCTACAACGAGATCACCAGAATTGGTTAAGGCCAGTACCAAGCGCTCGACGAGTTCGATTGGAAACTGGCAGGGATGGATGGTCTTCTCAACATGGTTGTGTTTGACGTTTGGGATGGTCCAGATGTCGCCGGGATTTTTCCCTAGCGGATTGCATGAGTACTGACCTGCTTTTTCGCCCTTGAAGTGTTTTTTCCCGGGGTACTTTTGGGGGACCCTGATTGGGTCGAAACCACAGCCCGGGTCTCACACTGCGAAAGTGGCAGCCGGAGCCCAGGAACTAACTCACGATGAGATGCGGACTGAGCTCCGGAAAAGCTGAACGTCGTCCTCCGCCAAGTTGCGTCCTTGACGAAGACGTCGCATATAATTCTCTGCATCTCGTAATCGAGTAAAGTTCTTTGCGCTGGCGGCCATGCCGCGCCAGACTTCAACCACCGTGTATAGTCTCAGTTTATGGGTTAGCTGCATAAGGTGAATCTCCTTTCAAGAGACGCTGGTGCCAGGCGAAGACGTTAGCGTATTCAAGAAAGCTGCACAGCTCTGCAAGGCCGCTTTTCTTGAAAGTTGGCCGGAAAAGTTGCCGCGAGAAAAGGTCCCGTCTGACGTCGTTCGACACGATTGAAAACCGTGAAACCCTCGAGTCTGTCAACAAGATGTCATTGAATCGTAGCAATCCGGAGTAGACAGGCGTTGAGTGCTCAACCTCATATAGACCCTCAATTTTGTTCCTAGCATCTGCAACCCACACAACATCGATTTCGCGGAGAATACCACGAACTTGATCAAATCCTTCCGGCAAGTGGCGCCGGAGTGGAAAATTCTTGGTCAGAGACCAGTCAAGTCTTCCGACATCAGATTCGGGTACGAATACGTCATACCCTTTTGCGTGGCCAATGCCTGCGAGGAGCGTCTGGACCTGGGAATGTGAGAGAGAACTCGCCTCACGGAACCTCTGGGCCTCGAGGCTCCGCTCAAGTGTTTCGAATCCTACGTAGGCTTCGACATTGAATCTCCCTTGCCGGGCTACATATAGCTCCAGAGTATTCGATTGGTTCGTGAGCTGGACCTTGTACTGTCCGTCCTTTGCTGGTTGAGCATTTGCAAAAATTTCTTCGAAGTCCAAGTACGGAACGAAGAGTGGCGGTGAACCGTCATCGAGAAGGAAACACAGAAAAGAGTTGTGTCCCTCGAGTTGACGCAAGTCTACTTCGCGCAATCCGAAGAAAGTGCGGCCTTTTTCATGTACTTTGGAGTAGCGAAAATAGATGCGTGCCGCTTCGTCCCCGATAACGAACAAAGATTCACTACCTTTGAGTTTGCGAACGTCCCCAAAGCGCCGTCGGAGATCATCGAGGATTTTTGTCTTCTTAGGATTCGCCATTGGCTGAAGATTCTATACCACCACTGGCCTGGCGTGCCGTGCACGAGTTCACCACAGGAAGACGCAAGGTGCCGGCTTTGCGACGTGGTCCCCGACAGAGTCGGGGTCGCTACAGAAAAGGAAAGATGCCGGCTGCGAGGCCAGCGCTACAGAATCGAAGAGCGGGTTTCCTTCGACTGCGCTCAGGACAGGTTACGACCCGGCGCTACACGGTCCAGAGGATGTCGAGCTTTTTCTCGACGTTGGCGAAGTCCTTGTCGCTGGTGGCGAGAGAGGCTTTGCGAGCGGCAGCCAGGGCGGCGGCGAAACAGTCGGTATAGGGCAATTTGTGCTCGGCGCGCAGTTCGGCGGCGCTGCGAGTCAGTTCGAGATCGGCATCGACGATCTCCAGCGGGAGTTGCGCGATGTCTTCCAGTACCTTTCTTGCGACACCGGGCCCCTTGGCGCGCCACGTGGAGTAATACACTTCGCCCCAATTCACCACGGACATCAATAATTGGCGTTTGCCTTCGACGCCGAGGCGGATGAGATCCTGGACCTTTTCGGCACCGGGGCGGTCTTCGAAGAAGGTCATCAGGGCACTGGCGTCGAGAACGATGCGTTTCATAGTTCGGGCGATTTACAGCTCGCGCTCGCGCTTCCTTTCTTCGAGCAGGTATTTGAGAGCGGAGGGTTCGCCACTGAGCGACCCGCGCAGGCTGCGGATAAATTCCGGAGTGAGCGGTTGAAGAATCAGACGATTTCCCTCTTCCAGAAAGGCCACCTGCGTACCCTCTTTGATGGAGTATTTGCGGCGAAGCTTCGCAGGGATAACCAACTGGCCTTTGGTGGTGACGGTGGACACTTCGCTTTTCATACAGAATCCTCGTAGGTAGAACGAATCGACCGCAAGTATACGACAAAGAAGAAAGTAAGTCAACTATCCTGTCGGCTTACGCCTGGCCGCCAATCGGAGATTGGCGCTCCCAGGGAAGAGCTGTGCCCATGTAGAAAACTCAGGCTGGCCACGAAAGAGACGGACGAAGAGAGATTCCTCGACTACGCAGGCCGACGTGTTCGCAGGAGCGAACGCGGAAGAAAGAGTCGGCTTGCTCCGCTCGGAATGACATGGGTGGAGTGGGACGTTGAAGAGGAGGGTTGGACGACGCACAGAGCCAGGAGTGGCTGTGCTCCTAAGCCGTTTCGGGTTCTTCGATGAGGGATTCCTGGCGCACGACGATGACAATACCGGAATCGGTGACATGGAAGCGGCGGCGGTCGGCTTCGAGGTCGTAACCGATCTCGGTGTGCTCGGGCAGGCTGACGTGGCGGTCGATAATCGCGCGCCGAATGCGCGAGTGGCGGCCGACGTTCACATGATTGTAGATGATGGAATCGGAGACTTCGCAGTAGCTGTTGACGCGCACATCGTTGCCGATAACCGATTTCTGTACGCGCGCGCCCGAGATGACGGAACCGCCGGCAACAATGGAATCGAGCGCCACGCCCATGCGATCCGGATCGGCAAAGACGAACTTCGCCGGCGGGTATTGGTGCTGCCAGGTGCGCAGCGGCCAGGCGCTGTCGTAGAGATTGAAGATCGGCGACACGCTGACGAGGTCCATGTTGGCTTCGTAATAGGCATCCAGCGTTCCGACGTCGCGCCAGTAGAGGGCGTCCTTGGCGTTTTCGTCGACAAAATTGTAAGCGAAGACGCGATGCTTCGAGATGATGCGCGGAAGGATGTCCTTGCCGAAATCATGCTGAGACTTGGGGTCCTCGGAATCCGCAAGAAGGATGGGAATCATGAGCTGCGTATTGAAAATGTAGATCCCCATCGAGGCGTTGCACTGGCCGGGATGGTGGGGCGATTCCTTGGGCAGGGCAGGCTTTTCCTCGAAGCCGACAATGCGCCAGTCCTTGTCGGTTTCGAGGACGCCGAACTGCCGGGCGGCCTGGGCGGCGGGAATTTCGATGGTGGCAACGGTGACCTCGGCGCCGGAGTCGCCGTGCTGCTTCAGCATGCGGCTATAGTTCATCTTGTAGATGTGGTCACCGGAGAGGATGAAAACAAATTTCGAGCGCTCGCTGCCGATGGAATAGATGTTCTGATAGACGGCGTCGGCCGTGCCTTGATACCACTGCTGGGAGACGCGCATCTGCGGAGGCAGAACTTCGATGTATTCGCCAAGCCCGGCGAGCGGCGACCAGCCGGCACGGATGTGGCGGTTGAGGCTCAGAGCTTTGTACTGGGTGAGAACGAAGACGCGGCGGAGAGCGGAATTGATGCAGTTGGAAAGGGTGATGTCAATGATGCGGTAAAGCGCGCCAAACGGAACGGCGGGCTTGGCGCGGTCGCGGGTGAGCGGCCAGAGGCGCTCGCCCTGGCCTCCGGCAAGGAGGACTCCAATCGCATCCCGCATATCGGACATAGACCGACTCCCGTGGCGAGGATGTAGAAGCGGCTCATTCTAACAGCAGAAACGAGCAAAGGGGCAAGAGGGGCTAGGCGAAATCAGGGAAAGGCGAATCCTGGCGAAGGGTCTCTCGGGGCCAGGGGATGGCTACGCCGAATTGTTACCTACAAATTAACACCGTAGCTGGGTGGTTAATAGGTGGGTACAGTACCGCCTGGATTGTGGAGAAATCGCAAAGATTCCTTGACTTGGAGCGCCGGAATGATTAGAAGAGGCCAGCTACCTTTCTGGGTGCGACCGCGAAGCGGCCAACACGTGCGATAATCAGGAATAGGGGCGGCGCCCAAAGATTTGCGCAGCAGGCCGCAGCGTGGCCGGCGAGAGGTGCCGCAAGATACCAATCCCAACCGGATTGGGGGTGAAAGAAAACAGTGGCTGAAGTCACCATCCAAGAGAGTGAATCTCTGGAGAATGCCCTGCGGCGGTTCAAGCGCAAGGTGCAACAGGAAGACATCATCAAGGAGATCAAGAAGCATAGCTTCTATATGAAGCCCGGCGAGAAGCGCCGGGCCAAGGAAGCGCTTTCGCGGAAGCGACTGCGCAAGAAGCAGCGGCGGGAATCGGAATAAGTGCATGGGCGGCCCTTCCTGGGAGGGGCCGCCTTTCCGTTCTCCTCGCAGCTCGGCGCAGAGCTTCCGAGAATCAGGCCCCCGTTAGGCAGAGCGTTTGGGATCGTGTTTCAGCTTCGTGCCCGCAGGCCCAAGGGATCCGCGCCCGGCGTCCCCGGATACTGGTCTCCTCAAGCATCTAGGCTCTCAGGTGCAAAGTCCGCCCAATCCTCTGCCCCACACGGGACCAGGGGAGAGCGGCTCATGGAATACCACGACAAGGTGTTGAAGTGTGCGGAGTGCGGCGCCGAGTTCGTGTTTACGGCCGGCGAGCAGATGTTTTTCGCGGACAAGGGGTTTAAGAACGAACCGAAGCGATGCAAGACGTGCAAGGCAAAGCGCGCGGAAGGCGGCGGTGGCGGCGGGCACGCCTCTACAGCGCGCGCCGAGACGAAAACCAATTGCTCACAGTGTGGGAAGGAAACAACGGTCCCGTTCCGCCCCACGCAAGGGCGGCCGGTATTTTGCAGGGAATGCTTCCAGCAGCGGCGGGCCATGGGCGCGGCCTAGACCTGAAATAGGAAGAGAGATTGGAAGTCTAGAATAGGGCTCGCAGGCGCGAATGTTTCCGGTGGGACGGATGGGGCTATCCGTTCCGCCTTTTCATTTCCACTTTGTACTCACCGGCTTTCCGTCATCGAGGACCAATCAAGAATGAAGATCCAGGTAAGCGCCGAATTGAGCGAGGGCCTCCGGCATGTTTTTGCGGCCGTAACCAAAACGAATGTGGCGCGGCTGATCGTAAACGTTTCCCGGCAGGAGTAAAACGCCGGCGACACGGACAACGTCCTCGCAAAAAGCAAACACGTCCCGGTCGAGTTTATATCGAACAAAGCCGATAGGGCTGGCGTTGGGTTTGACCCAATCGAAGAGATTCGAACGCTGCCGGAGGAACGCATCAAGGAGCGCCAGATTACGCAAGACGATCTCGCGATTCCGCTTTACCAGCACGTCGCGATGACGCAGTGCCAGCGCGGTGAGAAACTCGCTGGGGGCGCTGCTGCAAATGGTGGTGTAGTACTTGAACTCCAGGCAGCGCTGAAGAATGTTCGCATCCCTGGAAACAAGCCAACCAAGCCGCAAGCCGGGCAAGCCGTAAGTCTTGCTCATCGAGCCGAGACTGACCGCGCGTTCATAGACTTCGCAGGCAGCCGGAAGACGCGAAGCGGAATCATGCTCGAGCTCGCGATAGACCTCGTCACAAAAAACAATAATTCCGCGGCTGGCGGCAAGCGCGATGACGTGCTGGAAGATGCCCGCAGGCATTAAGAGTCCCGTGGGATTGTGGGGAGTGTTGATATAGATGACTCTGGTGTTCGGCTGGAGCAATTGTTCCAACGCAGCCAGATCATGCGCCCAATTGTTTTCGTAGCAGCGGCGCCACTCGCTGACCCGCGCCCCGGTGCTGCGCGCAACCTCGAGGGCGCTTTCGTAGCAGGGCGTCTCGACGATGACGTGATCGCCCGGCGAAAGCAGCGCGTGATACAAGATAAAAATACCTTCCTCGGCGGCGGAAACAACAAGAACCTCATCGGGCTTGATTCCCGCATAGATCCCGGAGATGACTTCACGCAGCGCTGGCGCTCCCGGGGATTCCGTGTACCCACACCAATGCGCGAGGAGGCGTTTTTGGGAGCCGGCTTCCAGCTCGAGCAATTCCTGGATGGTGCGAGATTCCGCATCCGAGCTCGAAAGCAGGTACTTGGCGGCGAATTCGTATTTTCCAAAGAACTGTTCGATACGAAACGGTTTAATTTGCATGACCGAGAGTCTGGCAAGCCCGCGGTCCCAGAGTCCAGCGCCAAATTGACTGCCCCCGCAGGAGGGTCCCGGCGCCGAAGAGCGCGTAGTGCAATTTTTAGCTATGGCGCGGTATGATACGAAGCTCGAAGTCCCCGACAAGCTCAAGCGACCCGGAAGGTCAGGCCATGGCCCACCGCTTCACCATCGGCGTCGAAGAGGAGTTCCAGATCATTGACCCCGCAACGTGCGAATTGCGCTCGCACGTCAGCCAGCTCATTTCCAAGGCTTCGCCGGACATTGCCGAGCAGGTCAAGCACGAGCTGCACCAGTCCATCGTCGAAACCGGCACGCGCATTTGCGAGAACGTCAGTGAACTGCGCATCGAGATGCACCGCACACGCGGCGAACTCGTGGCCGCTGCGGAACGCGCGGGATTGCAAGTGGCCGCGGCAGGCACGCATCCATTTTCAAGCTGGATTGATCAGATCATCTCTCCCGGCGAGCGCTACCAGCATATCATTGAGGAGATGGGACAACTCGCCCGATCGCTGCTCATTTTTGGCATGCACGTGCACGTGGCCATGCCAGACAAGCAGACCACGATTGACTTGATGAATGGAGTGCGCTACTTCCTGCCACACCTATTGGCGCTCTCGACCAGTTCGCCTTTCTGGATGGGCCGGCACACGGGCTTGAAGTCTTTCCGCACCACAGTGTTTCGGCGCTTCCCGCGGACCGGCGTTCCCGAACAGTTCGAATCTTGGAGCGCTTACGAAAATTTCATAAATCTTCTGGTGAAACTGAACTGCATCGACAACGGCAAGAAAATCTGGTGGGATGTGCGCCCGCATCCGACGTTCGGCACGCTGGAATTCCGCATGTTCGACGTTTCCACCAAGGTCGAGGAAGCCGTGGCCATTGCCGCGTTAGCCCAAGCCATCATCGTCAAGCTGTACCGGCTGTACGAAAGCAATATGAGTTGGCGGCTTTACCGGCGGGCGCTGATCGAAGAGAACAAGTGGCGCGCGGCGCGCTACGGCATCGAAGGAAAACTGATCGATTTCGGCAAAGAAGCGGAAGTGCCGATGCGGCAGCTAATTCCTGAATTGCTGGAACTCGTGGATGATGTCGTGGATGACCTCGGGAGCCGCAGCGCCGTCGAATATGTCCACACCATCCTGAAAGAAGGCACGAGCGCGGACCGGCAATTGCGGGTCTTTCAAGAGACGGGCGACTTGAAAGCGGTAGTGCGCCATCTGGTTGCGGAGACCCGCGCCGGCGTGACTGAGCCACGCACTTCTTCCGCACACGCCGTGAATTGACGCGATCGTCGAGCGAGGCAGTCCCACAGGTTCCTGCAGGAGTACGCAAATGAAAAAAGTTGGCCTTCTCTGCGGGCGGGAATACAGCTTTCCTCCGGCTTTTATCGTGCGCGTGAACGAACTGGGCAAGAAGGATGGAGTTGCCGCGGAATTCGTGAAGCTGGGCGGATCGCGCATGGGCGAACCAGCGAAGTACAGCGTGATCGTTGACCGCATCTCCCATGAAGTCGACTATTACCGCGGCTTTCTGAAGTACGCCGTCCTGCAGGGAACTTACGTCATCAATAATCCGTTCTGGTGGACCGCCGACGACAAGTATTTCAACTATGCCCTGGCGTCGAAGCTGGGAATCGCCGTTCCCAAGACGGTTCTTCTTCCACAGAAGGGTTATCCCAGCGACGTGGATATCACCTCGGAATCGCTCCACAACCTGGAATATCCTATGGATTGGGAGGGGTTGCTGGACTACGTCGGGCGCCCGGCAATTCTCAAGCCTTTTTCCGGCGGGGGCTGGAAGCACGTCTACAAGGTGAACAACAAGGAAGAATTGCTGGCGGCTTACGACAAGACTTCGCCGTATTGCATGACCCTGCAAGAGTTCATTGATTTCACGCAGTACGTGCGCTGCTTCACGTTCGGCAAGACGGATATTGTCCCCGTTCACTACGATCCGAAGGAACGCAAGTATCTGGTCGACCATGCCTACCTGTCGGCGGAACTGGGCGCGCGCATTGTGAAAGACGCCCAGACCATCAACCAGGCGCTGGGCTACGAGATGAACACCATCGAGTTTGCCATCCAGGATGGCGTGCCCTATGCCATCGACTTCCTCAATCCGGCGCCGGATTTCGAGCGCGACCGCATCACGGAATTCTATTTCGATGTGGTCGTGGACAAAATGGCACGCTTGGTGATCGATCGCGCGCTTCATGGCCAGGCTTCTCATTCCTGGCCGCGCTGGGAGGAAATGCTGGGGATCGGCGCGGCCGCCGGGTTCGCGGGGGCACCCAAGAGCGCCGCCGCGGGACAAAAGTCCGCCGCCGCTCCGGCCTGGGGATCCGCGCCGGGGTCGTAGCTTCCATGACCACCGCTCCTACACCTTTGCCACAGCCTTCCTCGCCGGCAGAGGATTGGCATGAAATCTTGAAGGCCCTTCTTTTGCGCTTGCCGGGGCTTCCGGAAGAGCTATTCAAGCGCATGCGTAGAGCCAAGCTGACGTTTGGCGACCGCGTCCACTGTCCTTTTCTGAGGCCATTTCTTCTCTCCCCGGAAGACGAAGTTCGCGTGCGAACCGTGGCGGAGACCATCGTGGAGTTGGGTGAACGCGTGGTGACGGCAGCCCTGAATGACAAGCACCTCTTTGCTCAATTGCATCTGCGGGAAGAAGAAGAGCGCCTGGCACGCATTCCCGCGGGCTACGGCCCCGCGAGCACGGCGTCGCGCCTCGATGCATTCCTGCTTCCCGATTCCTTGAAATTCGCCGAATACAACGGCGAATCCCCGGCTGGCGCGGCGTATGCGGAAACCCTCGCGGAGATTTTCAGCGAACTTCCGGTCATGGGCCAGTTCGCGAAAAAATACGAAGTGCACAGCTATCCACTGAGCGCCAAGCTCCTGGATGCCTTGCTGCAGAGTTACGCCGAATGGGGCGGATCAGCGCAACGGCCGCAGATCGCCATCGTGGACTGGAAAGAAGTCCCCACTTGGAGTGAATTTGAGATCCTGCAAGCTCGCTTCGAAAAGATGGGGATTCCGACCCTGATTGCCGACCCGCGTGAACTCGAATGGGACGGCAAATCGCTGTTCGCAAAGGAAAAGAAGATTGATCTGGTTTACCGGCGGGTGCTAATCAATGACATCGTGGCCAAGCCCGCGGAGTGTGCGGCGCTGGTCAAAGCCTACTCCGCGAATGCCGTGTGCGTGGCAAACAACTTTCGCTGCAAGATTCCGCACGTGAAGGCTTTTTTTTCAGTCCTGACCGACGAGCAAAACGGCGCACACTTTTCCCTCGGCGAGCGCGAACTGATCCGCAAGCACATCCCGTGGACTCGCGTGGTCGCCGATGTTCAGACGGCGCATTACGGCCAGCATGTCGAATTGCTGGACTTCATCCGCAAAGAGCGCGAAAACCTGGTGCTGAAGCCCAGCGACGAGTACGGCGGCTCCGGCGTGACCCTCGGCTGGGAAACCGCGGAAGCCGCCTGGGATGAGGCTATCGAGCGCGCGCTCACCGCCAAGAATGGCGCGTGGATCGTGCAGGAACGCATTCCCATCCGCCGCGAAGTTTTCCCGTACATCGCGGATGTGGGGAAAGTCGATTACCGCGACATGCTGGTGGACTTCGCGCCCTACCTGTTCCGCGGAAAACTCTGCGGGTTCCTCACGCGCCTCAGCTCCACGGGACTTGCCAATGTCACCAGTGGCGGCGGCCAAGTTCCTGCCTTTCGGGTTTCGCCTCGAAGCTCAGCATCCAGTTCACCCGGAGGAATGCCAGTCTGAATGTGAGCTCGGCAGGACTTTGTCCGGCATGGCAGGATTCTGACCGGCCCGATGGCTAGTGAGAAGAAAGGCGCACGAAAACGCCTTCGGTAGAAAATCTGCCGGATTCAGGTAAAATTGTTTGGATGAATTTCGGTTTCCCCCGTTCAGAATTGATACCCGGCGCGCGTAATGCGGTCGAGACCTGTCTTGGTGTGCAGCGTGGCGAACATGTTGCGTTGGTTGCCGATGAAGCGAGCCGCGCCGTGGCGGCCAGCATCGCCGCCGCGGTGGAAGAACAGCAAGCGCGACTCACGGGACTGTTGCTGGAAGACTTTGGCCCGCGCCCAATGGCGGCCGCGCCTTCCACCGTTTTGAGCGCGCTGGAGACCGCGGACGTTGGCGTACTGTGCATGAGGCCGCAGCCCGGAGAACTGGGCGCGCGCATGGCCATCGTGAAAGTTGTCGAACGGCGGCAGATTCGCTACGCCCACATGGTCGGGGTGACGCCGGAGATTATGCAGCAGGGGATGCGGGCGGATTATCACTTAGTGGACCGCCTGAGCGACAAGCTGCGGGAACGCATGCTGCGCGCCGAAACCCTGACCGTCAAGACCGAAGCTGGGACGGAGTTTGCCGCGCACTTCGACCGGGGCCTCGATTGGGTGAAGACCAGCGGACTCATCAGCCCGCGGTACTGGTCGAATCTTCCGGCTGGTGAAGTTTTCACCACCCCCGCCAGCGTGGAGGGCACGTTCGTCTGCGACGCCACGGCGGGCGACCACTTCAATGGAAAATACGGCGATTTGCAATCCACGCCGCTCACTCTGACCATCAAGGCCGCGCGGCTCGTGGATGTCGAATGTGCCCGGAAAGATTTGCAGCAGGAATTCTGGGACTATTGCCACACGGATGAAAACAGCGACCGCGTAGGCGAGTTGGCGTTCGGCACGAATCTCGGATTATCCGAGATGATCGGCGTCCTACTTCAGGACGAAAAATTCCCCGGCGTGCACCTCGCGTTCGGCGATCCCTACAGCAACCAGACGCACGCCGACTGGAAGTCAACTACCCACGTGGATGTACTGACCCGCAAGTGCGACGTCTGGATCGACGGCGACCAAGTCCTCGAAAAAGGCCGCTACCAGCTCGACCATCTGGGCCTGGCGTGACAGCTCTCAACTGCTCCAAGGATTGATAACTGGCACGGACAGATCCTCGAAATGGGAAGTATTTCGCGTCGCCAGCGTGGCCCGCGTGGCTAACGCAATCCCCGCAATCATAGTGTCCCTTAATTCCACTGGTTGCCCCCGGAGCTTGCGCAGGACCATCAGGTCCGCGGCTTGCTCGGCCGCGGCGATATCGAAGAATATGTAGCGCTCTCCAATTTCTTCCCTCAGCACGGCTTCCAGCTCTTGTGTCATCTGTTCGCGTCGTCGCCCGGCTGACATGCTCCGCAGTCCGTATCGGATCTCCATGAGCGTGATGGAAGTTGTCCAGATCGACGACTCTGGCTGCCGGTCCAGCCACTTCAACACTGCCACTTCGGGATCAGGCCGCATCAGCGCGGAAAGCACATTCGTGTCCAGGATGATCATTCCGCGAAATCCGGAGGTTCGATGGTGAACCCCTTCAGTTCGGGAAATTCCTCGCCTTTTCTGAGCCCGACCTTGCGGAAGTGAGATGCGATCCGCGTACCAAGGCCTTTGCGCCTGGATCCGTCGTTCTTGGTGGCATCGCGCAGGATTTCGCGCACTTCTTCTTCCATGCTGCGGCCGTGGCGCTTGGCGCGCCGCTGCAGCTTGGCCTTTACTTCATTCTCGATATTGCGGACGACCAGTTGCGCCATTGAGCCCTCCGTTGACATGATATCACGATATCACAGAGAATGATATCATGATATCATAAACCGAAATCCCGGAGCCTGAAGCACTGCCGCTCCCCATCTATCACAAAACCTCAGTACAGATGCGAGAGGTATTCGCGCATCTGGTGCTTCCAGTAGGGCCAATCGTGGCCGCCCTGCGGGCCCCAATTGTCAAGGGAGTGGCGAATGCCCTTGCTGGAGAGAACTTCCGAGAGGCGGTAGGTGGGACCGCTATTCTCCCACGGGCCGGTGCCGGTGGTGATGTGGATGTCGCAGCTCGCGATCTGCTCGTAAAACCAGGGATCGCTCATGTTCGACAGGTAATCGACGGGATTGTTGAAATAAAAATTGTCGTCGAACATCCCGTCCATGAAATTGCGCAGATCGTAAACGCCGGACATGGCGAAGCAGCGCTTGATCACGTCGGGATGTTTGAAGAGCGAGTTGGCCGCGTGGTATGCGCCGAAGGAAGAGCCCATGGTGGAAATCGCGATGCCCTGAGTCTGGCAGTTGTTCCAGATAAAGGGCACGACCTCTTCATGCAGATAAGAATCGAACATCGCCTGGACGTAGCTACGATGGAAAGGGTGCGCGCCTTTGTTATAGAAACTAAGCCCGTTGATGGAATTCACGGTGAAAAATTTGATGCGCCCGCCGTCGATGAAATCCGCGAGAGCGCTGACCATGCCTTGGCCTTCGAGTTCCCATTCGTCGCCTGCGCTGGTCGGGAAGCCTAGCAGCGGCGGGCCCCAATGGCCGTAGACCACGACTCCAAGCTCCATTCCAAGCCGGTGAGAATACCAGCGGTGGTACTCGCGTTTCATCCCTCGCCTCTTTGCTTGTTCCAGGGAGGGAAAGTATGCCAGCATGAACGGGTTTCGAGCAATGAGGCAACGGGATTGCTCGCGCGGGAAACAGCCCGCGAGTACTTGCGTCTCTATAAATTGTGGGGTTCGAGTTTCAAGACAAGGATAGGAGCCAACGCTTATGGCTGCATCGACACCGACGTCCCGGCCAAACCCGGAACATATTTTCAACACCATGATTGCGTTTCAGGAAACCGAGGCGCTGAAAGCAGCGATCGAGCTGGATGTTTTCACGGCGATCGCCGACGGAGCAAACACTGCCGCATCTCTGGCCGCGAAAACGGGAACCTCAGCACGCGGCGTGCGGATTCTGTGCGATTACCTCACGATTAAAGAATTCCTGACGAAAAAGGGAGAACAGTATTCGCTCACTCAGGACTCCGCTATTTTTCTGAATCGCCACTCGCCGGCGTGCCTGGCTTCGATGGTCAATTTTCTTGCCAGTCCCTGGAGCAAAAAGAATTTTGGGGCCCTGGCCCAAGCCGTGCGCAAAGGGGGCACGGCAGGAGAGACCGGAGATCATACCAAGCCCAATGAAGAGCTGTGGGTGAACTTTGCGCGATCCATGGCCCCGCTTACTGTCCCGACGGCCGAGTTCATCGCCGACTTGACGGGCGCCGCAGAGGGCAAGCCATGCAAGGTGTTGGACGTCGCCGCCGGCCACGGGATGTTTGGAATCACCGTCGCAAAACGCAACCCCAATGCTCGGATCGTTGCGGTGGATTGGCCCGCGGTGCTGGAGGTAGCGAAGGAGAACGCCGCGAAATTCGGTGTGGCGGACCGCTATGCGGCCCGGCCCGGAAGCGCGTTCGAGGTCGAATTCGGCGAAGGATACGATTGCGTCTTGCTGACGAACATATTCCATCATTTCGATATTCCCATTTGTGAGAAACTCATGCGCCGGGTTCATGCGGCGTTAAAAACTGGCGGCAAAGCGATCACCCTGGAATTCGTTCCCAACGGGGACCGCATCACGCCACCGATGGCGGCAGCTTTCAGTTTGGTGATGCTGGCGGGCACCGACGCCGGAGATGCCTATACTTTCGCGCAATATGAGAAGATGTTTGGGAATGCGGGTTTCGGCAAAACGACTTTGCATCCTGTTCCGGATGTGCCGCAACAGGTCCTGGTCTCAGAAAAGTAGGGACCCGAGTGAAGAAAAAAGTAAAACGGGCGCCAAACAAGCAGAAAAAAGCGCGCAACGATGATCGTGCGTTGCGCGAACACTTGATTTCTCTGCTGAAGGGAGGCGAGGCGCACGTACATTTTATGGACGCGGTGGAAGGCTTTCCCGAGGCCAAACGTGGCGCCTTCGTCGCAGAATTGCCGCATACGGGATGGCAACTGCTGGAACATGTGCGGATCGCGCAATGGGACATCCTGGAATTCAGCCGGAACGCGAAGCACGTTTCACCTGGATTTCCCGAAGGCTACTGGCCGAAGACGCCCGGGCCGCCCGATGATGCCGCCTGGACGAAATCAGTGGATGCGTTTCAGCACGACCTCCAGGAGCTGATCAAGCTGGTGAAAAATCCGAAGACCGATTTATACGCAAAAATTCCACACGGAGAAGGCCAAACCATCCTGCGCGAGGCGCTGCTGGTTGCCGACCACAATGCCTATCATCTCGGCCAGCTTGTCGATCTGCGGCGCGCTCTCGGCGCGTGGCCCACACACTAAGACGCTGAGCTTGCAAGAATCCGGATTGGCGGTACGATGGTGCGTAGCAAAGTGCGATTTTGTATTCATTTTATCCGTTGTTTCAGCGAGGGCGCATGATTCAAATCGAGAACATCTCCAGAGCAGGGCGCGAAGTTTTGAGTGGCCGGCGCGATTTTCTGAAGGGCATGCTCGGCGCGAGCGCATTTGTGTTAAGCGTGCGGTGGATGCCAGAGCAATTGTTTGCAGCCTCTGCGAATGCCAACCCCGCGGATGCAATGAGTAAAGCCGCGCTGCAGCCAAACGTTTATCTCGCCATCGATACGGACGGAACCGCTTACATCATCGCGCACCGCTCGGAAATGGGCAGCGGGAGCCGCACCGCGGTGCCGCGCATTCTCGCCGATGAACTGGATGCGGACTGGGCGCGCGTGAAAATCGTACAGGCCACGGGCGACGAGAAATACGGCGATCAGGACACGGACGGTTCGCACTCGGTGCGGAGTTTCTTCGACATTTTCCGGCAGTCCGGAGCAACCGCACGACTGATGCTGGTGCGCGCGGCCGCGGCACAATGGGGAGTGCCGGAGGCGGAATGCAGCACAAATGCGCACACGGTAGTACACAAAGCTTCGGGAAAGAAACTGGGTTACGGGGAGCTCGCGGCCGCAGCGGCGAAATTGGAGGTGCCGAAGAAAGAAGACGTGAAGCTGAAGCCGCGAAGCGAGTGGCGTTACATCGGCAAGGGCACCTCAAGTTACGACCTGAAAGAAATGTGCACTGGCAAGGCCACTTATGGCCAGGACACGCACATGGACGGGATGTTGTACGCGAGCGTCGCGCATCCGCCGGTTTTCGGCAGCAGCGTGAAGTCGGTCGATGATAAAGCGGCGCTGAGTGTGCCGGGAGTGAAGCAGACGGCGACTATCGATGCATTCAAACCTCCAATCACAATGCAGGCGCTGGGGGGTGTTGCAGTTCTCGCGGACAACACCTGGGCCGCGATGCAGGGCAAAAAGAAGCTGAAGATCGAGTGGGAGCAAAGCCCGCACAGCGTTTGGAATTCCGACACTTACAAGAAGGAATTGCAGGAGACGGCGCGGAAACCCGGCAAAGTGTTTCGCGAAAACGGAAATGTAGACGCGGAATTCGCGAAGGGCGGAAAAATCGTCGAGGCCGAATACTACGCGCCGATGTTGGCACACGCCTCGATGGAGCCTCCGGCGGCCTTGGCGGTGTACCGCGACGGCAAAGCTGAAGTGTGGGCGCCAACGCAAGGTCCACAGGGTGCGCGCGATGCGATCGCGCAAGCGCTGGGGCTGAAGAAGGAAGATGTAACCATAAATGTGACGCTACTCGGCGGGGCATTCGGACGCAAGTCGTTCCCCGATTTCGCGGTGGAAGCGGCAGTGCTCTCGAAAAAAACGGGAAAGCCCGTGAAAGTAGTTTGGAGTAGAGAAGACGACATAAAATTTGACGTCTATCATTCCGTGGCAGCCATGTATATGAAAGCGGCACTCGGAACCGATGGAAAGCCCACGGCGTGGCTGCAGCGAACGGTGTTTCCGCCAATTGGATCCACATTTGACCCCAGGGCGAATTATTCCGCGCCCGACGAACTTGGCCTGGGATTCACAGACGTCCCGTTTACATTGGCAAACTTTCGCGCGGAAAATGGACCGGCAACGGCGCACGTGCGCATTGGGTGGTTCCGGTCGGTGGCCAATGTTTATCACGCGTTTGGAATTTGCTCTTTCGCGGACGAACTCGCGCACGCAACGGGCAGAGATCCCGTCGAATACCTGCTGCAACTTCTGGGACCAGACCGCACCGTTCCGAGGAGCGAGCTACCCAAGGAATTCCCGAATTATGACGGCGACTATGAGCAGTACCCGATCGATACGGCGCGCCACCGGCGCGTGTTGACGTTGGCGGCCGAAAGGGCCGGATGGGGCAAACAGAAGCAGGGCAACGGATTCGGGATGGGAATCGCGCTGCACCGCAGCTTCCTGACTTATGTAGCGACGGCCGTGCAGGTACAGATCGATGACGCAGGAAAAGTGCACGTCAAGAGAGTGGACACAGCTTTGGATGCAGGAACCGTCGTGAATCCGGAAATGGTGAAGCAGCAGTTCGAGGGCGCCGCCGTTATGGGCACGAGCCTGGCGCTCTATGGGGAGATCACCGCGACCAACGGGGTGATCGACCAATCGAACTTCGATTCCTTCCAAGTGGCGCGGATGAACGTCGCGCCGCGCGAGACGAATGTGCATATCGTGCCGAGCGAGGCTCCCCCGGCAGGAATCGGCGAACCCGGGTTGCCGCCTTTCGCGCCGGCGCTGTGCAACGCCATCTTTGCGGCGACCGGGAAGCGCATCCGCGAATTGCCGCTCTCCAAAGCGGGTCTTGCGTAGGCTAGATTCCGGAGTTGGAACGTGCAGCATGTGCCGAAAGAACTTCCAAACGCAGAGGCTAAATCTCCGTGGTAGCTAAAGGCACTTTTCACCGCGCAACCTGTTCCCGCTCAACACGTTAGGGAAGTACTTGAAGTGACGTTTGCAATTCGACCTATCCTGCTACCCCCCCACACCCCCCGTGCGATTGAAAAGAGTGCGCAATCGATTGACGCTACAGGACTTCCCGTTTTCCAATCAGCACAAAGAGTGCGGAAGTGCTAGATTCTAAAGACGTTACAAAGCGCTGTCGCCAAACCGTGAAAGAGCGTGCAATCTGCTGATCAACGGCAGATTGAGTCAAATGAGGTGGCGACTTGGGGCTGAAAAACAAAAAGCGGCAGCAGGGCTGCCGCACTCCAAAATCCCGCAATACTTCCCAATCCGTATTGTACCAGACGGGCAGTTTCTGTCAAGGACAACTTTCGTGTGGAATTTTAGTGCGGCCGGTGCGGAGGATCTATTCAACCAGTTGCAGGTTGAGAGCGATCCGTACCCCGTTCACCAGGACGATGCTCATTCCGGATATATCGAGGTTGCGCAAGCTAGCCGAGCTTGAGTTTTTCGCTCACTTCTCAGGATCACGCCTTCCGGACTATCCTAATCTTCTAGGGGGTGCTCCCAAACTAATTCGATTTTGTTTCTGAAAGACCGGTTTTCTGTTCGATTCCATTTCCAGAAAAGCAAGTTCGCGCGGTCCAAGCAGTCCTTGAAAAATTCTGAGTCGTCATGGTCATTTGAACGCTGGTGGGCCCGCCAGGATTTGAACCTGGGACCAACGGATTATGAGTTCTGAAAAGGGCGATGATGACTGAGTGCGATGGTTAGTTATCGCGTTGATTTTCCAAGCCAGTAGCGGCCATTCTCTAACTTGCCCGACTGTGCCCACTTGCTATGGTTTGTTATAGAGACGGGGCACAAAATTGGGCACAGTCGTCGAGCGTTTGGGGATGGCCGAGTTGTCCGGTGAAGAACGAGGGACCAGGGAGACGCTTTCTCACAAAAGTCGCGACCAATATCAAAGCCGAAGGCGGTGGGGATCGAAACGACAGGTACTTAAATAAGGTTTGTGCCCTCGACGCGTTGCAGCTACCTGCCCCAGCCAACCGGAACAAAGATGACTGACCTCCTGGTCCCGAACCATCGAAGTTAAACAATCTATCGCGTTGAATCGGCGTCGGATAGCAGTGCAACTTCCTCCCTTATTCGGGCTATTTACTGGGCTATGCGCATGCGTGGAGCTGTTCCGGCGTTCGCACCAGTTTAAGGGCAGTTGCTCGGGGCAGAAAGACCGGCAAATCGCGCCCGAATCCAACTAACCTGTTCGCTGATCGAGTTTCCCAAGACTGCACTTTCATTGAGGGCCGGGTATTTGACGAAAAGCACGCGATCTTTCTGCTCGCAAAGCCGCGTCACGGCTGTGGCTGTAAGGGCGGATCGCACACCCGTGCCGGTTTCGCTACTGATCAGGAGCAGCGGACCGAACGCAGGCTTCCGGCCGAGCGTGTTCCTAGCGAAAAACTTTTTAACGTAACTGTTATTTTCCCAGTCAGGTTTCAACATTTCACTGGCTGCTGGCATCTGCCCTGAGCTCGCAACGCAGGAGTGACTCACGTACTCGTATAGCCGGATCGCCTTGCCGGTCAGCATCTCCTCAACTCGAAACTCGGGATACACTGTCTTGATCCCTCGCGCTAGGAACACGAGCATGGAGTACGAGGGTCCTTGAGCCACGTGCTCAAAGAATTCCTTCGGCTCCGCAAGGCCTGAGATGCCGATGGCCCCCAGGTAATTGGGATCGCCAATTTCACTCTCAGCCTCGGCCACACCAGTGGCCACGGGAGATCCCTGAGCATAGCCCGCAACCACCCAACTGGTTCCGAGCTGTGGCAACGCGGCGCGCGCCGCTGCAACGGCGTTGATCACGTCCAGCGCATTGGACCGCATATCTAGGGCAGCATTCGGAAAACTGGTTCCCAATCCAGCGTAGTCGGAGGCCACAACGGCGTACCCGAGGCCGGCGTACATCGAAAGGAGTGGCCCCTCATTCAGGTTCCTTAGTAAGGACGGAGCACACTGTCGAGCAGACC
>QHYN01000165.1 GCA_003224145.1 Acidobacteriota bacterium | reverse complement strand
GTCCTGCAGTAAAAAGTTGGATGCTCGGTTTCTATGATTCCCACTGACCAGGTACTTCCCACCGAGGCCAAAGCCACCACCGACAAAGTTTTGTCGGATCACGAGACGGAAACGCTCGTGCTCGTTGTCGACGACGATGCCGCTGCTTGCAAGCTGCTCTCGATCATCCTGAGCGCACCGGCTTTCCGTTGTACTACCGCCTGCAGCGGTGAAGAAGCGCTTGCGGCTTTGCAGCGCGAGCGATTCGATGCGGTCGTTTCCGACCTGCACATGCCAGGCATCAGCGGCATGGAACTCCTGACGGAAGTCCGGCGGCGCCATCCTTACATGGCGTTCCTGGTCACCACCGGTGTGGATGACGTGGACGTAGGCGTGCAGGCGATGCGCTGTGGCGCGGACGACTATCTTGTCAAACCGCTCCGGGAAAGTGCCGTCGTGGCCAGCCTCGAAAGCGCCCTTCACAAGCGCCAACTTGAAAAGCAAGTCGAAAACTATCGCCAGCACCTTGAAGAAATGGTCGCGGAACGCACTCAGCAACTCCAGGCGGCTTTCCAGCAGATCGAGCGCAGCTATGAAGACACGCTGCAAGCACTTGGCGCGGCCATCGACCTCCGCGACCATGAAACGGCAGGGCATTCTCAGCGTGTTTGCCGCTACTCCCTCGAGATTGCCCGCGCGATGGGCTGGTCGGACAAACAGTTGGGAAGTCTTGCCCGTGGCGCTTATCTGCATGATATCGGAAAGCTCGGAATCCCCGACGGCATCCTGCTCAAGCCGGGTCCTCTCACTGCAGACGAGCGCAGACTGATGCAGCGGCACGTACAGATCGGGTTCGACCTCGTCAAGGACATCCCCTTTCTTGCGGACGTCGCCGAGATTGTCCTCACGCATCACGAGCGCTCCGACGGCGGCGGCTATCCGCGCGGCCTCAAAGGAGAAGAAATTCTTCTGGGCGCGCGGATCTTTGCCGTAGCAGACACGCTGGATGCCATCACCTCCGACAGGCCCTATCGTCGCGCCTCCTCGTTTGAGTCGGCGCGCGAGACGATTCGCCATCTTTCGGGTAGTCAGTTCGACCCGCATGTGGTGAGCGTGTTCCTGAATATTCCTGAAGAGACCTGGCCAACGATCGCTAGAAACCAGCGCCAAATCGCCGCACTTTCACCACAGCTCCGCAGGACTACCTCCCTGTTGCGCCTGGGCCTCGGCGTACTGCCTCGATGAATCTCGCTGGAGCGGTCACCCGTTCCTAATCCTTTGATCCACTCGCCCCTCCCGTGCGTATTTGACTTCGTTGCTCATCGGAGTATGTTTAAGGAATACGGCTGCCCAGCCCGTGGAGGATATTAATGATTCGTCGCTGTGCTTCGATTCTGGGATCCTCACTTCTTCTCGGCCTGCTAATCGCCGGCTGCCAGGGCCAAAAGAGCGCAGACCAGCAAGCCGGCGGGGATGCGAATGCGAATTCGTCTCCCTCCATGACGGAATCCGCCAAGAGTGCGGTAAAGAAAGCGCTTGAACCGAAACCGCTGGTGGTTCCCGCGGACACCGTCATCGCTGTCGTGCTGGATCAGACCATCAGCTCGAAGGTCAATCATCCGGGCGACAGGTTTTCGGCCACCGTGGAATCTCCGGTGGAAATCGAGGGCAAGGTTGCCATTCCCAAAGGCGCACGCGTCGATGGGATCGTAAAGGACGCGAAAGCCGCCGGGAGATTTAAGGGCGGCGCTGCTCTCGCACTGGAACTGACGAGCATCACTGTGAGTGGCAAGGATCATGAAATTCAAACCTCCGCGGCCACCATGTCCAGCAAAGGCAAGGGCAAGCGCACCGCGGCGATGGTTGGCGGTGGTGCCGCGGGTGGCGCGGCCATCGGGGCCGTTGCTGGTGGAGGCAAAGGCGCTGCCATTGGCGCTCTGATCGGCGCCGCGGCTGGAACCGGCGGCGCGGGCTTGACGGGCAATCGCGACATCACCCTGTCCGCCGAAACCGCGCTGGATTTCAAACTCCTTCAGCCTGTGAGCATCAGGCCAAAGTAACTTTTCCGTTTGCGCGCCCCACGGACAACTGTCGTTCTCCGCGGGGCGCGTTTCTATTTCTGGCTCGTGGAAGCTTTCTGTTTCAAACGGCCTCACCAAGGATCGCGCAGGATAATTGGATAGCTGGCGCAGTCGGGCGCTAGCGCACAGTGCCGCCGTTCCGTATAAGATAGAAGTGTTACAAACCTTTCAAGGACATGTATGGAAACAGCCTACATTTGCGACGCCATTCGAACTCCGTTCGGCCGCTACGGCGGAACGCTCGCCGCGATTCGCACTGACGATCTCGCCGCCATTCCCATCAAGGCTCTGGTCGAACGCAACGCCAGCGTCGACTGGAGCGCGGTGGACGACGTCGTCTACGGTTGCGCCAATCAAGCCGGCGAAGACAATCGAAACGTCGGCCGTATGGCGCTTCTGCTCGCCGGCCTGCCCAAGGAAGTTTCCGGCACGACCGTCAACCGACTCTGCGGCTCGAGTATGGACGCCGTGTCCACGGCCTCGCGGGCGATCAAGTCCGGCGAAGCGGATCTGGTCATTGCCGGCGGCGTGGAGAGCATGTCCCGCGCTCCCTTTGTCATCAGCAAAGCGGACAGCGCCTTCTCCCGCTCCTTGAAACTGGAAGACACCACCATCGGCTGGCGCTTCGTTAACCCGCTCATGAAAGCAAAGTATGGCACCGATTCCATGCCGGAAACCGGCGAAATTGTTGCCGAGGAATTTCACGTTTCGCGCCAAGATCAGGATCTCTTCGCTCTCCGGAGCCAGCAGCGCGCCGCCGACGCCATCCGCTCTTGCCGCTTGAGCCAGGAAATCGTTCCCGTTCCCATCCCGCAAAAGAAGGGCGATCTTTTGCTCTTCTCCGAAGACGAGCATCCCCGCCCGGACACCACGCTCGAAGCCCTTTCCAAATTGAAGCCGGTCGTCAAACCGAATGGCACCATCACCGCCGGAAACGCTTCTGGCGTAAACGACGGCGCTTGTGCGTTGCTCTTGGCTTCGGAAGCCGCTGTGAAGCGTCACGGATTAACGCCCAAGGCTCGCCTTGTCGCGGCTGCCGCTGCTGGAGTCGCCCCGCGCATCATGGGTATGGGCCCGGCGCCGGCAACGCGCAAAGTCCTTGCGAAGGCAGGCCTATCCCTCGGCCAAATGGATGTCGTTGAGTTGAACGAGGCTTTCGCTTCGCAAGCCCTGGCCGTTCTCCGCGATTTGGGAATTCCAGATGATGCCGCGCACGTCAATCCCAACGGTGGTGCCATCGCCATCGGACATCCGCTCGGCGCAAGCGGTGCGCGCCTCGTTACTACGGCGCTGTATCAGCTCTTGCGCACCAACGGCCGCTACGCCCTGTGCACCATGTGCATCGGTGTCGGTCAAGGCATCGCCTTGATCCTCGAACGCATGTGAACCTCCCTGGTCTCCCCAGGCATTTTCTTTTTTGAAGGAAGAACCTTCCTTGGTCGGGCTACACAGCCAAGCGGCTTTGCCGATTTGTAAGTCCAACTAGCGATACAATCTCGTACGCGGAAATCAGTATGAATCCCGCCGGAGAAGAACAGGACTCATGCCTCTTGCTGATTCGCGCCTCTTTGATTCCCATCATGCGCAAATTCGTTACGCGCTCGAAGGCCAGGCCGGAAAACCGGTGCTCGTACTTTCGAATTCCCTGGGCATGGATTTTTCCATGTGGGACCCGCAAGTCCCTGAATTCGTGAAATCTTTCCGCGTTTTGCGGTATGACACGCGCGGCCACGGACAGTCCTCTGTCACGCCCGGCCCTTATTCGATCCGCCAGCTCGCCGGAGACGTTCTCACTCTGGCGGACGCCTTGAAATTCGATCGTTTCCATTTTTGCGGCTTGTCCATGGGCGGAATGATTGGCATGTGGCTTGCCGCAAACACACCGCAGCGGCTCACGAAACTCGTGCTCTGCAGCACGGCGGCAAAAATCGGCACTCCCGAAATGTGGAATACCCGCATCGACACGGTTCGAAAACAAGGGATGAGACCCGTCGCTGCCGCCACCATCGAGCGCTGGTTTTCTCCCGCTTTTCGCGCGAAAAATCCTGCTACAGTGGCAAGCACTCAGAAAATGCTCGAAGCAGCTCATCCGGAAGGTTATGCCGCTTGTTGCGCCGCGGTTCGCGACTTCGACTTTCGCGAACAACTCGGCAAAGTCCGCACTTCCGCTCTCGTCCTATCCGGTACCCACGATCCTGCCACGCCGCCCGCCGACGGCCGCTTCCTCGCCGATCACATCCAGGGCGCGCGCTACGTCGAACTCAACGCCGCGCATCTTTCGAACGTGGAAGATCCAGATCGCTTTACCCGTGAGGTCAGCACATTCTTGAATTCCTGAGGAGACCTGCCGGGGATCGATTCCCGCGGCCAACTCAGCCTTTCATCTTGCGCAGGGAGTCTTCGAAGGGCAAAACAGGCAAAAATTCACTACGAAACATCCGTATTGTGGCGTGCGCTTTTTCAAAAGTCTAAATTCCTGGATTATCGTTTCAGCAGGTCGCGCGCTCGATTTGAAATGTTCGCGTGACCAGCGAGCGGTCCGTCAGCAGCGCCGTCGCCGGGAAGTGCGACCGCCTGACCATGTGCGCCGGTCCCTGGCGCCGTACTTTCCAGTCCTTCCCCACCTCGCATTCAAATACCACCGCGCCTTGCGAACCAACGATCACCAATTCGAATGGCGCACAAAACTCCCGCTGCTCCGTCGCACGGATACGTTCCGCCATCTCTGAGGCTAGCCCTCCCGCGATTTTTTCGTAACTCATGCGCGGCATCATCTGGGGCCATCTGCTCCTGGCCGCGACGCCCGTCGCATCATTCGTCTTTCTCATCGCTTCTTTCTCCTTCCGGTATCGAATTGCACCTGGAAGAGGCCCGCACGGGCTCGGAAGCGAGGTGGCTTCGCACCCCAGCTCAGCGATAGGGCCGATGGATGGATAGCTATATAGCACCAGTTTAGGGTTGTCAAGCGGTAAGCCATGGTTTATAAAGGCCTGTGGAAATGTGGACTATAGCACTTTTGCTAGCCCGCTCCATAACCTTGGGCCCGCGCAGGGAGCATCGGCGTTCGTTTCTTTGCTTGGCGCAAATTCAGTTTAAAATATCGTTCTTTCATAAACCATAGGTGCCGCCTGATGGCCACAAACAAAAAATGGCTCGCCTCCGCGGATCGTCTCACTGCCAGGATCCCCAGCGCCGTGCCCGCCTATCAGCGAATTCAGAGCGCCATTCGAAAGCGCATCGATTCCGGGCAATTGCATCCCGGCGATCCGGTTCCCTCCGAGCGCGATCTCGCCAAAATTCACCACGTCAGCCTCATGACCGCGCGCCACGCCCTCGCTTCGCTCGAACGCGAAGGCCTTGTCGAGCGCCGCCGCGGCATCGGCACCTTTGTGGCCCCGCCAAAAATTCATTTCAACAAACTGATGAGCTATACCGAGCAGATGGCCGCGCGCAGCCTCACCGCCGGCGCCAAAGTCCTGTTCGCCAAAATCGTCGATAGCGAAAACGAAGCTGCCGCGCGTCTTTCCCTTCCCCCTACCAGCAGCCTTCTCAAATTCGAGCGGTTGCGTCATGCCGCTGGCGAACCGTTCGCGCTGGAAACCTGCTATTTGAACGCCGCGGAATTCCCCGGCTTGCTGGACGCTCCGATTGGGCGTGTTTCTCTCTTTGCAATTCTGGAGCGGGATTTCCATGTGGAACTGGGATACGCGGACGAAGAGGTCGATGCCACCGCCGCGGACCCGCGCATCGCCGAACTCCTTGCGATTCCGCGCCGCGAACCGCTGCTGCGTATCCGCCAGGTGATTTATTCGGCGAAGGGCAAAGCGATCCTATACGTGCTGGGTTTTTACCGTTCCGACCGGCACAATCTGGTGATCCGCCGGTTCCGTTGATGGGTGCGATGGCTTTTCTTCGGCCTGAGCTTTTCCGGATCATGCAAATGGCTGTATTTCGAGAGGACGCCGCATGCTGGTCATCCTGAAGCGCGACAACGAAGAGATTAACGCCCAGGCGGCGCAACTCATCGCCGGCGCCATCAAGAAAAAGCCTTCGCTGACGCTCGGCCTGGCTACCGGCAGCACGATGATCGGCCTTTACAGACATCTTGTGCGCATGCATCGGGAAGGCGCACTGGATTTCTCGCATGTCGTAACTTTCAATCTCGACGAATACCTCGGGCTTCCTGCGGCGCATCCGCAAAGTTACCACTATTTCATGCACGAACATTTCTTCCGGCACATCAATCTTCCGGCGCGCAATATCCACATCCCCGATGGCAGCATCCGTGGCGACTACGACCAATACTGCACAGCCTACGAAGATGCCATCCGCAAAGCCGGAGGGATCGACCTTCAGCTTCTCGGAATCGGCCGCAACGGCCACATCGGTTTTAATGAACCCACTTCCAGCCTGGCCTCCCGCACGCGCTTGAAAGTCTTGAGCCGGGAGACGTTGGACGACAACGCCAAATCCTTCGCTCCGGGCGAAGAGAGCCCGCGCTGCGCCATTACCAT
>QHYN01000051.1 GCA_003224145.1 Acidobacteriota bacterium | reverse complement strand
ACGGCGGCCGCTCTGATCGATGATCCAGCAGCCTTCGCCGCGGGCGGCAATGGGAAACGTCTTCTTGAAATTTCTGGAAAAAAGTCCGCTACTCGTCGGCATGTGATGTCCGCGGAACGATTGTAGCAGAGTCGCGTCCGCGGTCTCTGCTTGCGCAGGACTATTGCAGCAGGAACTGCACGTGCCCAACGTGTCTGGTGCGGGGACTTATGCTAGGCTGCCGCAGTTATTGAGCAGTAGCTCAAGAATCCCCGCAAACGAAGACGGGCGGAAGCGCACTTGACGGAATCAAAAAGCGGACTTGTTCGAACGATTGGGTGCTGGAGCCTCGCCGCGCTGATGGTCAACACCATGGTTGGCGCAAGCATCTTCGGATTGCCTGCGCTGATCGCCGCGCGCCTGGGCAGGCTCAGCCCCATCGGGTTTCTCGTAGCATTCGTGGTGATTGCCGTCATCGCAGCGTGCATGGCGGAAGTCGCTTCGCAATTCCAGGATACCGGCGGACCGTACCTCTACGCGAGAGTCGCCTTTGGCCGTTTTCTCGCGATTCAGAATGGGTGGTTAACTTGGCTGACCCGCATTGCCGCTGTTTCGGCCGTGGCGAACCTCTTCATCACCTACCTGAGCGGATTCATTCCCGCAGTGACAAGACCCTTTGTGCGCGCTGCCGTTCTTTCAATCCTCATCGGATTGCTTGCCGCCGTGAACTATCGCGGAGTCACCGGAGGAAATCAGCTCAGCAATTTTTTTACCGTCACCAAAGTAAGCTTGCTTGTATTTTTCGTCGTGGCGGGGTTTGCGGCCCTCGCCTTGCATCCAGGACTGCGTGTGAATCCCGCGCCCACGCAAGCCAATTCGGCTGACTGGTTTGAGGCCGTGCTCCTGATGATGTATTCGTACGGCGGATTTGAAGCGGCGCTCATCGCTTCTGGAGAAACTCGCGATGCCCGCAAAGACATTCCCTTCGCGCTGTTTACCGCGATCGCGGCAACGACCTTGCTGTATATTGCGGTGCAATACCTGGTGATCCACACCATTTCGAATGCCGGTGCATCCGCGGCTCCCGTAGTGGACTCCGCGCGGCGATTCCTTCCGCATTTCGGCGTGCAGATCGTCGCGGCAGGCACCTTGGTCTCCGCCTACGGATATCTCAGCGCCAACATGCTGCACACGCCGCGAATTACGTTTGCCATGGGCGAACGCGGCGATTTTCCCGCCTTCTTCGGCAGGGTTCATTCGCACTTTCGAACACCCCATGTCTCCATCGTCATCTTTGCCGTACTCCTGCTTGTATTTTCGATTGCCGGAGATTTTCGCTGGAACGCAATGTTGTCCAGCGTCGCACGCCTTTTCGTTTACGGCTCGGTTGCTGCGGCACTGCCCGTGTTGCGCAAAAAGCAGCCCCATGCCGAGCGTTTTCGCCTCCCCGGCGGAATCACCTTTGCCGTACTTGCGCTTCTTTTCACCGCAGTGCTCGTGACGCGGATGCATAGGGGAGAATTCATCGTGATTTGCACCACCGCCGTTTTGGCCTTTGGGAATTGGCTGTGGGCGCGCAATCGCGCTATTGGATTCGATGCCGAATCGTGACATCATCCGGGGTTCCGCCAAGAGCCTTGAAGCTCGCAGTTTCGCACGGGAGAGAGAAATGAAAGGTATCGTTCGGCGCATTGGATTCTTTAGCGCCTTGGTATTCGGATTTGCATTCGCTGTTGCGGCCCAAGAAGCGACAAAACATGCCATCACGTTCGATGACATGATCAAAATGCATCGCATTGCAGAGCCGCAAATCTCGCCGGATGGGAAGTGGGTGGCGTACACGATGTCCACGCCGGACATGGATGCAAACCGCGGCGTGAGTAACATTTGGATCGTCTCGACCACGGGCGGAGCCCCCATGCAACTGACGCAGAGCGGGCATGATTCCTCGGCCGTTTGGTCGCCGGACGGGGAAACGCTGGCGTTTCTTTCTTCGCGCAGCGGCGAATCGCAGGTGTATTTGCTTTGGATGGGAGGCGGCGAAGCGCACCCACTGACGAAAGTGTCGACCGGCGCGGATCTGCTGAAATGGTCGCCGGACGGGAAAACGATTGCGTTTACTTCTTTTGTCTATCCGGATTGCAAGGACGATGATTGCAATAGCAAGCGCGACGCGGAAAAAGAAAAGAGCAAGGTCAAGGTACACGTCGCTGAGCACCTGCTTTATCGCCACTGGACACACTGGAATGAAGGCAAGCGGAGCCATTTGTTTGTTGTTTCCGCCGATGGAAGGGCGGCGCCGCACGATCTCACTTTGGGGGCCGACTACGATGTTCCTCCGGATGAGCGGGGAGGCTCGGGAGACATCAATTTTTCGCCTGACAGCAAAGAGATTTGTTTCACGGCAGTCACCGACAAGATGGAAGCGATCACCACAAATGGCGATTTGTTTATCGTGCCGGTGGCCGGAGGCGAAGAAAAACGCATCACCACGCAGCCGGGATTCGACGGGAATCCGGTGTATTCGCCGGATGGAAAATATATTGGGTATCACGCGCAGCTCACGCCGGAATACGAATCGGACCGCTGGCGCGTGATGCTCTATGACCGGCAGAGCGGTAAGATCGAAAACCTCTCCGAAAATTTTGATCGCAGTGCGGACGAACTAGCTTGGTCTGCCGACGGCAAGACGATTTATTTCACGGCGGAAGACCAAACGCAAAAACCGGTTTATGCGATGTCAGCCCGTGTGGGAGCCGAACCCAAAAAATTTATCGCGGAGACCTTCAACGCCGCGATTTCTTTCAGCCGCGACGGAAAAATGCTCGCCTTCGAACGAACGAGCCTGACCATGCCCGTGGAAATCTTCGTGGCAGCCGGGGACGGCTCAAATGTACGCCAATTGACACATCACAATGATTCGATTCTCACCGCGCTGGAGATGAATGCGCCGGAAACCTTTTGGTTTGACGGCGCCGAGGGAACGAAAGTGCAGGCAATGCTGATTCGCCCGCCGAAATTTGACGCCACAAGAAAATATCCTCTCCTGGTGCTGCTCCACGGCGGGCCGCAGACGATGTGGTCGAATGCGTGGGGCTACCGGTGGAACCCGCAAGTTTTTTCCGGAGCGGGTTATGTCACGCTGATGATCAACCGGCGCGGATCGACCGGATACGGCCAGAAATTCACGGATGAAATCACAAATGATTGGGGCGGCAAAGCATACGTCGACGTGATGGATGGCGTGGACTACACGCTCAAGAAATACCCGTTTGTGGACGGCGCGAGAATAGCCGCGGCCGGCGGCTCGTACGGCGGATACATGGCGGACTGGATCGCGACGCATTCGGGGAGGTTCAA
Source organism: Acidobacteriota bacterium (assembly GCA_003224145.1). Lineage (GTDB taxonomy): Bacteria > Acidobacteriota > Terriglobia > Acidiferrales > UBA7541 > Acidiferrum. Next base: position 14,675 of record QHYN01000051.1, on the reverse strand, counting down.
GGCGATCATTAGCCACGCGAGCGTGTACGACAAAGTGTCCATGTACGCGACGGAGGAATTGTGGTTTGAAGAACACGACATGCAAGGCACACCATGGACCAATCCCGAAAGCTATAAGAAGTGGTCGCCTTCAACCTACGCGGGCGAACTCGGAAAATTCAAGACGCCGACCCTCGTGATCTGCGGCGAGCGCGACTACCGGGTTCCTTATACGCAATCGCTGGAGTTTTTCAGCGCGTTGCAGCGCCAGGGCGTTCCGTCGAAGCTCATCGTTTTCCCCGACGAGGGACACTGGGTGCTGAAACCGCAAAACGTACAGTTCTGGTATAAGACGTTTCTGGATTGGCTGGCACTGTACGTGAAATGAGGCATACATCCCGGTGAGCGGTCGCAGCTCCGGTGGCTCTGCGATATAAGCCCGTTACTTGTCCACCTCGCAGGGCGATGTTCCGTTTGACCGCGCTGCGCATCGAAGCGATTCTCTTGACGGGGCGACCGTCCGTGTTTGGTCTGAGCTATCTCTTTTATCCCTGGGGCTACATCGTGCAAATCCTGGCGATCGTGCACTTCGTGCGGCGTCGCCCGGAGACCTATTGGTTCTTCATCATATTTTTCGGTGGCTTCCTGGGCGCGAGCGTGTACATCGTCGCGGAAGTGCTGCCGGACCTCGGCCTGCTGCGCGGCGTGTTTCAAGGATTCGGGCGCAGGTCGCGCATCCAAAAGGTCGAAACCGATATCCTCGATAATCCTTCGCCCGCGAATTACGAAGAACTGGGCGAGCTTTACAAAGATCAGGGGCAGTATGCGAAAGGGCGCGAAGCATTTACCCACGCAATCTCGGCGCGTAGCGATTCGATCTACACCTTTTATTCCCGTGCGCAGTGTTCTCTGGGGCTGAATGATTTGGCCGCAGCAATTGCTGACCTGGAGCGAGTGGTCGCGGGAGACCGGAAATGTGATTATTACCGCGCAGCAGGGTTGCTCGCGGATGCTTATGCCCGCACGGGACAACTGGAACGCGCCGAGCCACTATTTGCCGAAGTCACACAGATCTCCACGACTCCCGAGACGCTCTACAACTACGCAAGTTATCTGAAGGCGGCAAACCGGCGCGAAGAAGCGCGCGAATGGGCGCAGAAGCTGCTGGCCAAGAAGCACACGCTGCCACGCTACATGCAGAGACGCGAACGGCCGTGGTTCCGCAAAGGAAGGGTTCTGCTCAAAGAGCTCGCCAGCGCGTGAAATGTTCGCCGTTGTCCATGAACGACCCTTCATATAACACCGCTTTGCGGAAGCAAGTCGCGAACTTCCGTTAGCGGGAACGCCGGAGCTGGAATACCGGAATTTCTGGACGTGCGTTGAAACGAACCTGCAGCAGATGGCCTACGCCGCGACTAATGTACATTCGGCGGTTCCCCAACAATCCAAACTCGCCCGCGGTATAGCGCTTGTTCCTGACGGGCAGCAGCGGCGGGGGCAGGAACGGTGGCTTGCACTGGCCCCCATGCGTGTGCCCGGCCAGGATCCAGCCCTGGTAGCGGCCCCAAACCGCGTGATCTGCGGCGTCGGGATTGTGGCAGAGGACAATCGTAGAGGCATCCTCGCCTCTCTGTGCGAGCAGTTCCACCGGATCGAAGCGTGGGCTCCACAGGTCATCGAGCCCAAGGAACTGGAGTCCCGCAATGACCGATGACTCGTTTCGGAGCACTGCGACACCTGCGGCACGCGCGATTGCTGTCACCTGATCCGCGACGTCGAGCATCCGCCATCTCAAACCATAATCATGGTTGCCCAAAATACCGACCGTTCCAAGAAGGCCATGGGGCATGTGCCCCAGGACGCGTCGCAACTGCTCGAACTGGCGCGGGCTCCGGTAGGTGATCCAATCGCCAGTGACGACTACGAAGTCGGGGGCGAGCTCGTACACTCTGCGGAACGATTGGATAATGTACTCATCGTCGACTTTGGGACCGACATGTAGATCGCTGACCTGTGCGAGGGTACGCCCCTCCAGTTCGCGCGGAAGGCCCGAGATGGGCAATACGGGGTAGGTAAGATCGAGCCAGTGAGGCTCGATGCGCCAAGCGTAAAGCCCCAGCGCGAGCGTGCCGGTTCCTGCAACCGCCAGCGCCCTGAGCGCTTGGCGGCGAGTAAGCATTCCTGTTATTGGTGGGCTGCTCTTAATGGGTAGCTCCCAGCGCCTCAGCGCGTCGGCGAAAACGAGGGCACGCTCCACATGGACTGAGTTGATCGGGTCGATCCACGAGTGTCGATGAACATGACGCTCTAGCCCGGCTCACATCGAGCCCGGAGGGGGTAAAGCAAGCCACGGTTACTCGATTGTGCAGGCCGAAGGGCTCCCTTTGATCAAATCCAGCGAATTTGGCGTGCGTTTTTGGTGACGACAAAAACTCGCTGATTGTTGGATCGGGGATCCGCAGGGACCATGAAGAATCCGATTTTCTGCGGATTGTAGGCATCGGTTGTGCCGACGATTTTTTCCCCGTCGCGGAAAGTAACTTCGGCTTTTCGGCCTTGATTCCCTAGCGGAACCATCTGGGATTCTTGATACTCAGAGTTGCCCACGAAATCTTTGGCGAAAAAGATCGCTTTCAAGTCTTTGATTTGCACGTCGGTTCCTTCGCGCTGGAGCGTATCCTTTTCGAAAAAAAGACGGAAGCGGTCCTTCTGCGAGGAAAAATTGTAAATGTAGCCCTTCAGGCGGCGGCCGTCCAGGAATGCGACCACCGCTTTGCTTCTGATGTCCGCATCCTTTGGTGCCGTCGTCGTGCGATCTCTCGATTCTCACTCCGTTGTTTTGCTAAGAATCTAACATGGCGGCACGCTCTTTGGATTGATTTGCGGCGGAAGTGTGCTCTGAAACGCCCCCGTTTCGTAAGAGCGACGGAAGGTCCGCACACCGAAGCCGCAAAGAAAAAAAGATTTATGAACGGGCCGCAGGGCCAGCCAGGGGGCTGATTTCACCTTGACAGGGGTGTCAAGTAGTGGTATGACATCGCCCATGAGTCCTAAACTCTACACGACGCGTGAGGCGGCAGAGCAGGCGGGGGTATCACGCCAAACGGTGCAGGCGTGGATTAAAGCAGGAAGGGTCAAGGCGCCGGAGATCACTTTACCAGTCGGCATACGGTTTTGGACGAAAGACGACGTCGCGCAACTGAAGCGAGTAGAGCACAAGAGATTCCCGCGGAAGGCGAAAGCCGGAAAATAGCGGTAACGTGTTGGAACCCGGGCAACTCGTGCGCGTGAACCTGGCCGGATTGCAGGCCGAGGGCGTGATGTTTCAGGCCGCAGTCACCGACGCTGTCGGCCACATCGTGAAACAAACGTCGGAAGAACCGCCGAAGTACCTCGTCAAGCTGCTGTTTTCCTTCCGTGGGGTCAGCGAGGTGGAAGTTCCCGCCGAGCGCATTCACGCCAACAAATAGGCCAGCCGTAATTGCGAGCAAGGGCTCGGGCTTTGTCCGAGTAAGGCCCACAAAGTCGGCTCGCCAACGTAGGCTACGCTGTCGTTGAATCAACCAGAACCAGGGCGACACAAAGTTACCATTGGCGTTTCTCGATGCGCGGACGTTCGGCACGGCTCATCTCTTTGCGGGCGATGGCCGGATGCTGGAGACCACGGAGTTCGCCGATGTTTTCACAAATTTTGAGAACGGCATCGGCGATGTCGTCGGCGTCCTTGCGGCTGCCGAGGAAAATGTGGTGCGGAAGCCAAACAGCTTCTTCGTACGCGGCGCGTTCGGAGACGATACAGTGATAGCGAGTCTTCAGGTCCAGGGGCTCGTGGCGGCTCCAACTCAGGGCTGGATATTCGGCAGGATCGACGGGAAACAGAGCGCTGCGGTAGACCGGTTCGTAGAAAAGACCGTCACAAGGGATGCCTTCCATTTCCAGAGCGCCGAGGAACGCGGCACGGGAAATTCCGGCAAAGTGCTCCGGCAGATACTTAAAGACAAACTGGTAGGCAGCAATGCGTTTGACGCGTTTGTCGCGTTTCAAGAAGCCCAAGCCTGGCGTGCCGTGGAGACGCTTCTCGAAGTGCTGCATGTTTTTCTGGCGAACCCTGGCCTGCTTCGGCAGGCGCCGGAGCTGGGCTTCGAGGATCGCCGCCTGGAATTCAGTGATGCGATGGTTGAAGCCGATCAGGCGCTGTCGGAATTGGTCGGTGGCGCTGGCGCGCCCGCAGTTCACGTAGGACTGGGCGCGCTCGTGATACTCGAGATTGCTGGTAATGACGACGCCGCCTTCGCCGGAGGTCATGAGCTTGCTGGATTGAAAGCTGAAGCAGCCGAGGTCACCGGAAGCGCCAGCGCCCTTGTGGCGCCAACGGCCGCCGTGGGCATGGGCGCAGTCTTCGATCACGGCGATGTTGCGAGGGCGAGCGATGCGCAGAATTTCGTCGAGGTCAGCGAAGTTCATGGCGAGGTGTACGGGTAAAATCACCCGCGTTTTGGAGGTTAGGGCCTGCTCGATGAGGCGAGCGTCGAGACAGTAGGTCTCTGGATCGACATCGACGAAAACGGGGACGGCGTTCAGCAACAAAACCGGGCCTACCGTCCCCTCCCACGTATAGGCGGGGACGATGACCTCGTCGCCAGGTTGGATGCCGATGGCCTTCAGCGCGACTTCGATGGCTACAGTGCCATTCGCTAAGGCAATGCCATACTTTGCTCCCTGAGCTTTCGCAAACTTGGCGGCAAACGCGCTCGCATGAGCATTGGGAAACGGGTAGCCGCCCCAGTTGCGGGAGCGTAGAACCTGCTGGAGCGCCTGCGACTCGCGACGGGAGTAGACCGGCCACGCAGGGAAAGGCTTGCGGCGAAGTGGTTTGCCTCCGGTGATCGCGAGTTTTGCCATGTACGCGATGCCCTTCTCACCGACTAATTCTGACAATGTTCGAAGAACCCGATTCCCCGGCATCGTTGAAGGCGCGCACGCGGTATCCCACGTGCTTCCCCCTGGGAGCGCTGGAATCCGTGTATTCGGTCGCAGCCGCCGGCAGCTTGGCGATTCTCTCCCAATTCCCGCGGTTGCCAAGGTGTTCGACAATCTCGCGTTCCACGATGATTCCTGTCGGATTTCCTTCATGAACGGCCCATGTGAGTCTGAGGGAACTGTCAGTTGGAAGAATGTTGAGGGAACTGGGAGTTTCCGGCAGAACGGGCCAGTCAAAATAGCTATCGTCGGCAACGGCCAGGATGCTGTCGCGCAAGGGCAGCGCTTCGAGAGTATCGGCCGTGCCTTTTTTCCAGGCGAGCGGCTTGATTTCGCCGGAGACCACGTCGATCAGAACCGGGTGCTCGATGCCGGCGTTCTTGAGCGAGAGTTCGAAATAGAGGGTCGGAAAAACATTGCCCGGATAACTGTGCCCGGCCAACCAATAAGCCACGATGGCTTTTCCCGTGAGGGAGCGGAAACCGTAGGCGAGAAAGGGATATTGAGAGTGGAAGTATTCGGGGAGTTCTGCGGCGGTGATTTGGACCGAGGGATCGAATTTTGTGTCGGAAAAAAGGGCGTTGACATTCTGCAGAGCGCCAAAAACAGGGCGAGGCGCGAAATCGGATTCATGATGCGTTAGTCCATGGATCATGCCGAAGTCATCGTACTCATTGCCGTCGGGCGCGGCGGCAAGAATCCAGGTGAACGTTTTGACGCCCACCGCCAAATTGTAAACGATTCCCCGAGTCACATACTTGGCCTGCACGGATTCATCGGAACCCTTCCAGGAGGGAATGGAATTAAATTCATCGTCAAAAAAAGAAATGTCTGGGCGTATGCCAGGGAAGTTCTTTACCAGCCCGCGCAGAGCTTTGGGGGATTCGGACAGATAAGCCCCGGAGTCCATGGTTTCCGGATTGAGATTCTGACCGTAGCCGGGATAGGTGTGATAGGCGTAGACATCGATTCCCGAAGCACAACGACATGTATCCAGGGCACGCTGGGTGTACTCCCGAGTTGGGTCCGCCTGTCCCCCGTAGATTACTTTGGCTTGGGGATTGGTTTCGTGGACCACTTGGACGAAGGATTTCAGAAGCCGGCCATACTCTTCGGGATTGGCAACAGGATTCCAATAGTCAATGTCCTGCTCATTCCAAAGAGCCCAATAGGAAATGCGGCCTTGAAAATGCTGCACCATCCATTTCACGTAGCCGTTGAAAGCGGCGATTTGTTCGGGAGTTTTCGGAGGCCAGAAGATGGAGTAAAGACTGCGGTCCGGGTTGTGAAACGAACCCGGCTCCGGAACGCTCACGTCCGGGAGCTTGCCTGCGGGCGAAGTGTACATCGGATTTCCGTATAAGAGCTGGACCTGAATCAGCAGGCTATTATCGACGAGAGAGTCCACGTAATCATCCACCTGCGGCGGGAGAGAGTACACACCGCGTTTCTGCTCGACCCAGTCCCAACTGGTCCAGTCGGAGCTGTTCTCGTATTGTCCGATGCGAATCCACTTGAAGCCTGCATCGAACATGCGCGTCCACCAGCGGCGATTCCAGGGCAAGTACGGATCACGAGGCAGGTCGGAGTTAATTCCGAATCCGTCGTGGATTTGCGAGGAACGTTTGGGAGGAACGCGCAAAGGCACGCTGCGCTTCCCTTCATTGGCGGACACCGAGGAGGGAATCACCAAGATCGCGACAGCAAGGAATAGATAAATTGTAAAATAAAATAGGGAATAATGGTTGGGGCGACGGGGCAAAACGGACCAACTCTTGCCTGGATCACGAAGTAGTGAATTCATGGGAGTCTCAAATCGAATGGAAAAAAGCGGGCATATCTTATCACGATTCTTGTTTTTGATTTTAAGGACCAAAGGCGTGAGGATTCCGTCCGAATGGCGCGGCCACTGCGCCAGACGACAGGTTATTCGCAGCCGGATTAGGAGCGAGATGCGGTCGCTCGGCGGTTTCTTATGACCGGTGAGCGATTACATTGTGCATTCGGTTTTCTCTTTTTCCCCAATCGCCAATCGCCAGGAATTGACGCTGCGGGAAGCGTCGCCTATACTGAGATTTCAAGGTGAAAGCTCACCTGTCTGGCGTCTTCCGAAAGTCAGTCCGCGTTGGATGATCACGGCGAATCGAACTCTTCGTGAACGCCAACGAGGCGCGTGCCGTCGAGACCAGCAAAAGATTCTTTGCCAAACCAATCGCCCCGGGAAAGGACCGTTGCATGGCTGAAGCAACCTGCCGCCGCGAGCTGGAGTTGGAAATCCCCGCGGAGGAAGTGTCGAAGAAGATCGAAAGTGTCGCGAAGGAATTCGCGCGCATCGCGACCGTTCCGGGATTCCGGCGGGGCAAAGCGCCAGTTTCGCTGATTCGGCGGAGATTCGCGGAGGACATCAAGGGCGAAGTGCTGCAATCGCTGGTGCCCGAACGCGTGGAGAAAGCGGTGGCGGAGCAAAAGCTCACGCCGGTTTCGCAGCCAAAAGTGGACAAGTTGGATTTCAACGAAGGCCAGCCGCTGAAGTTTCGCGCCGTGTTTGAGGTGCTGCCGGAATTTGAGTTGGGCAATTACAAAGGGCTGGAATTCGAGATGCCCACGATGGATATCACGGAAGACGACGTAGCGAAAACCCTGGAAGAGATGCGTGAGCGTGCCGCAACGTTTGCGCCCGTAGAAGGGCGGGCGATTCAGGACGGTGACTTTGCTCAAGTGAAGCTGCTGGGCACGCCGGAAGGCGGCGGCGATCCGCTGCAGGCGGACAGCGTGCTGTGCCACATCGGAGCGGAAGAAACGATGGAGCCGTTCAACACCCACTTGAAGGGCGCGAATGCTGGCGACCACAAGAATTTTGACGTGGAATATCCGGCGGATTATCCGGACCCCAAACTCGCGGGCAAGAAATATCACTACGCGGTCGAGGTGCTGGGAATCAAAACGAAAAAACTGCCCGAGCTGAATGATGATTTCGCAAAAGACGTGAGCGATGCGGCGACACTTGACGAATTGAAGAAAAAGGTTCGCGAAGGGCTGGGGCATCAGCGCGACCACAGGCACAAGGAATTGCTTCATGAAAAAGTTTTGGCGGAGATCGTGAAGCTGCACGACTTCCCTGTGCCGGAATCGCTGGTGGAGCATCAAATGGATGTGCGACTGGAGCGAGTGGTGCGGTCGCTGGCGGCGCAAGGCGTTGATCCGCGAGCAGTGAACGTGGACTGGGTAGCGCTACGGCGGCGTCAAGAAGACCGTGCCAAGGATGACGTGAAAGCGGAGTTGGTTATCGACCGTCTCGCCTCTGCGGAAAACATTGACGTGACCGAGGAAGAGGTCACGCACGAACTCGAACACATGGCCGGTCAGACTGGCGAATCGGCGGAAGCGCTTCGCGCTCGTTTGACAAAGCAAGGGGCGCTCGATAGGATGAAAGCCAAGCTGCGCAGCGATAAAACACTCGACTGGCTCGCGCAGAACGCCAAGATCAAGACCGTCGCGGCAGCAAGCGCGGCGACGGATGCAAAGTGAAACACTCCGGCCCAGCGCCAGCGATTTTTGCTTCCATGAAAAACTTCGACGAACACGACAATCGCGCAACAACTCTCGTACCCATGGTGGTCGAACAGACCAGCCGCGGAGAGCGCGCCTACGATATTTATTCCCGGCTCCTCAAGGAACACATCATTTTTATTGGCACGCCGATCGACGACCACGTCGCGAACCTCGCCACCGCGCAGATGCTTTTTTTGCAGGCGGAAGATCCGGAGAAAGACATTCAGCTCTACATCAATTCGCCGGGCGGGTCGATCACTGCGGGATTCGCGATTTACGACACCATGCAGTTCGTCAAGCCGGATGTAGTGACCACGTGCGTGGGGCAGGCAGCTTCGATTGCCGCCGTGCTGCTGGCTGGAGGCGCTCCGAAAAAGCGCTTCGCGCTTCCCAATGCGCGCATCCTGATTCATCAGCCGTGGATGTCTGGGCTCGGCGGGCAGGCCACGGACATTGATATTCACGCGAAAGAAATCCTGCGGATGCGCACGACCATCAATCAACTGCTCGCGAAACATACCGGGCAGAAGGCTGACCGCATCGAAAAGGACGTCGAGCGCGATTACATCATGAATGCCGAACAAGCCAAGGAATACGGGATGATTGACGAGATCATCTACAAGCATCATTAGCTTTTCGCTGCGCGAAGTGCTTTGCCGCCCGAAGCAGGCGGGGAAGGCAGTTTCCGAATAGAGGGCAGCCCAGCGACTTTCCCTTTTGTTCAGGAGAAAAATCGGCCTAGAATAGTGGATAGAGACTCCGTCAAAGCCCAGCGGAGACGAGGCCTTCACGCCCGTGAAAAAATTCAACCCTGACGAGCCCTTGCGCTGTTCCTTCTGCCACAAGACACAGGAACAGGTCGAAAAGCTGATCAGTTCGCCTTCGGACTATCCGCGCGCCTACATCTGCAATGAGTGCGTGGGCGTTTGCCAGACGATTCTGGAAGACGAGAAGCGCGAACAGGCGTCCGCGCCTGCTCGCCAGCTTCCACGGCCTCCGGAGATCAAGCGATTCCTCGACGGATACGTCATCGGACAGGACCGCACCAAGAAAAAACTGGCGGTGGCGGTTTACAACCACTACAAGCGCATATTCCTGAACAAGCAGCCGGGCGAGATTGAATTGAGCAAGTCCAATATTCTGCTGATCGGCCCCACCGGCACGGGCAAAACGCTGCTCGCACAGACACTCTCGCGCATGCTGGAAGTGCCCTTTGCGATTGTGGATGCTACCACGCTGACAGAAGCGGGTTACGTCGGCGAAGACGTCGAGAACATTATCCTGAAACTGTTGCAAGCTGCCGATGGCGACGTTCAGAAGGCGCAGCAAGGCATCATCTATATCGACGAGATTGATAAGATCGCCAAGAAGGACGAGAATCCATCGATCACCCGCGATGTTTCCGGCGAAGGCGTGCAGCAAGCCTTGCTGAAGATTCTGGAAGGCACGGTAGCCAATGTGCCTCCCCAGGGCGGCCGCAAGCACCCCCACCAGGAATTTACGCCTGTGGATACGACAAACATCCTTTTCATTTGCGGTGGTGCGTTTGTCGGCCTGGAGAAAATCATCGAAAAGCGCGCCGGCCGTCATTCGCTTGGTTTCCACACCGACGTGGCCCCCGCCACACCGCAGCGGCGCAATACGGAGTTGCTCGAGCAGGTGCAGCCGGGCGATTTGATCCGTTACGGGCTGATTCCGGAATTTGTGGGCCGCTTGCCGGTGGCGGGCGTGATGAATGATCTCGACAAGGGCGCACTCGTCAAAATCCTGACCGAGCCGAAAAACGCCTTGCTCAAGCAATATCAGCGGCTGTTCGAATTCGAAAATGTGCGTCTGCGTTTCACGGAAGACGCGTTGGACACCGTCGCGGAGTTAGCACTTCAGCGCAAGGTGGGCGCGCGCGGCTTGCGTATGATCCTCGAAGACCTCATGCTGGAACTGATGTACCACCTTCCCATGCAGCGGAAGGTGCGCGAGTTCATGGTGACCGCCGACATGGTCCGCACTCGCGAAATCAACTGGAGCTTGCTCGAAAAGGCCGGCTAAGGCGGCTCGAGCATATAAGATCGGTGATGGCGGCCTTCCGGCCGCGGAAGCAGCAGTTCAGGGGCCCGAATGTTCACTCGCGAAAAACAGGAAATGAAGCGCGTGCCGATGATGCCGGTGCGCGATATGGTGATCTTTCCCCAGCAGATGACGCCTTTCATCGTCGGCCGCGAAGCCAGCGTGCGGGCGCTCGAAGAAGCCCTGGCCGGCGAGAAGAAGATTTTCCTTTCCACCCAGCATGACGCTTCGGTCGATGACCCGAAGCCGGAAGAGATTTACGCGGTCGGGACCCTTGCCAATATCGTGCAGAGCGTGAAGCTGCCCGACGGCAACATCAAGGTTCTGGTGGAAGGAGTGGAACGCGCAAGGGCGATCTCGATCGCCACGGAAGAGGGCTTTTTCCGCGCCACGATTCGCCTCCTCGCCGCGCGGGTCGAGGATTCCGCGCAGGTCAAGCAGATCGTTGAGAAAGTGACCGGTCTGTATGAGCAGTTCATCAAACTGTCGCAGAGTCTCAATTACGAAACGATGATCGCGGCCGCCCGCGTGGATGATCCGGCGCGGCTCTCGGATACCATTGCTGCGAACCTGCAGCTTCCCGTCGATGAAAAACAGGATTTGCTGGAAACCGTCGATCCGCTCGAACGGCTGCACCGCATCGGAGACATCCTGGAAATCGAGCTGGAGAAGCTGAACGTTGACCGCAACATCAATACGCGCGTAAAGCGCCAGATGGAGCGTGCCCAGAAAGAGTACTACCTCAACGAAAAGCTGAAGGCCATTCAAAAGGAACTCGGGCGCGGCGAGAAAAACGAGATTGATGAACTAAAGAAGAAGATTGATACCGCCGGAATGTCCAAGGAAGTCCACGAAAAGGCCATCCAGGAGCTGAAGCGGTTGGAGTTGATGCCGCCGATGTCGGCAGAGTCGACGGTCAGCCGCAATTATCTGGACTGGCTGCTGGCGGTGCCCTGGAAGAAAAGATCCAAGGAAATTCGCGATATCAAAGCAGCGGAGAAAGTGCTTAATGAAGAGCACTATGGCCTCGAGAAAGTAAAAGATCGCATCCTCGAGTTCCTGGCCGTGCGCCAACTGGTCAAGAATCCCAAGGGCTCCATCCTCTGCTTTGTCGGCCCTCCCGGCGTGGGCAAGACTTCCCTAGCCATGTCCATCGGCCATGCCACCGGACGCAAGTTTGTGCGGGTTTCGCTGGGCGGCGTGCGCGATGAGGCGGAAATTCGTGGCCATCGGCGGACGTATATTGGCGCATTGCCCGGCCAAATCATTCAGATGATGAAGAAAGCGGGAACGGTGAACCCCATCTTTGTTCTGGATGAAGTGGACAAGATGTCCACGGATTTCCGGGGCGATCCCTCTGCGGCGTTGATGGAAGTGCTGGACCCGGAAATCAACCACGCGTTTACCGACCACTATCTGGACGTTGAGTACGATCTTTCCAGAGTGATGTTTGTGTGCACCGCCAACGTGCTGCACACCATTCCCCAGCCGTTGCAGGACCGCATGGAAATCCTGCGGCTGCCGGGCTACACCGAGCAGGAAAAGATGGAAATCGCCAAACGTTTCCTGGTGAGGAAGGCGTGGGATGCTACGGGGCTTACGGAGAAGAATCTCACTTTCACCGACGAAGGTCTGCTGCACATTATCCGGCACTATACGCATGAAGCCGGGGTGCGCAACCTGGAGCGCGAAATCCAAAACATCGCGCGCAAGATGGCGCGCAAAGTGGTCACCGACGGCGCGAGTTCGTCAGTGGAAATTACCGCCACCAACATCGCCGACTTCCTGGGCGTGTTGAAGTACCGCGAATTCTGGCTGGAGAAGCACAACGAAGTCGGCTTGACCACGGGCTTGGCCTGGACGGAAGTGGGCGGCTCGGTGCTCGCCACGGAAGCGACTTTGATGGAAGGCAAGGGCCGGCTGACGCTGACCGGAAAGCTCGGTGACGTCATGCAAGAGTCCGCACAAGCTGCGATGAGCTACGTGCGTTCACGTTCGAATCTGCTGGGCCTGCAGAGAGATTTTTACCGCAGCTTGGATATTCATGTGCACGTACCGGAAGGGGCGATTCCCAAGGATGGCCCGTCCGCGGGTATCACCATTTGCACTTCCATCGTGAGCGCGCTGACCAAAAACCCGGTGCGCTGCGACGTGACCATGACCGGCGAGATCACCCTGCGTGGCAAGGTGCTGCCCATCGGCGGGGTCAAGGAAAAACTTCTGGCCGCTCACAGAATGGGCTTGCGTACGGTAGTGCTTCCGAAGGACAATGAAAAGGACCTGGCGGATATCCCGCAGGAGATCCTCTCCAGTCTCACGATCCATTTTGTCGAGACCATGGATGAAGTGCTGCAGATTGCGCTGGAGCACCCCATTGTGCCGCTTGAACATGCCGCGGTTGCGCCCGTCGCAGAAACTTTCGTGCCCGGCGCCGAGAAAGACAAGAGTTTGACGAACTGAGCAGCGATTCTCCGGAAAGGCCCCGCCCCGCGAGTCTGACCGCATTTATAGGCACACTTGGCGGAGTCTGAAATTCGCAGGGGACCGGCGCTGCTCCGGTTGCGGAAAGTCGGGTTTACCTATCTAGGATGGTTTTCGCGTCTTCGGTTTGCGTGACCTTAGAGCACTGAACCGCCAGTTTGGTGCGCCACCTCAGGAACAATCCGGATTCGCCGGTTCAATTTCATAATCAAAGTTAAGGAAATATGCCAAAAGAAACGCACGTTGAAGGAAGCAATCAGATGAGCATCAGCCTTGCCGAGTTGAAGGAAAAGAACATCACCGACCTCGCCAAGATCGCCAAGGAATTGAATATTCCGGGCGCGAGCGGGATGCGCAAGCAGGAATTGATTTTTCAGATCCTGCGCGCGCAGACGGAAAAGAACGGGTTGATCTTTTCCGAAGGCGTTTTGGAATGCCTCCCCGACGGATTCGGATTTCTCCGCGCGCCGGAATACAACTACCTGCCCGGCCCGGACGATATTTACGTCTCGCCGTCACAAATCCGCAAGTTCGATCTCCGCACCGGCGACACCGTTTCCGGCCAGGTGCGCCCGCCGAAAGATGGCGAACGCTACTTCGCGCTGATTAAAGTGGAAGCGGTCAATTTCGAAGACCCCGAGGTCGCGCGGAACAAGATTTTCTTCGATAACCTCACCCCGCTTTATCCCCAGGGCCGCCTCAAAATGGAAACCACGAAAGATAACATGACCGGGCGCGTGCTGGACCTTCTCTGCCCGGTCGGCAAGGGCCAGCGCGGACTGATCAACGCGCCGCCGCGCACCGGAAAAACCATGATGCTGCAGGCCATCGCCAATGCCGTCGCCGCCAATCATCCGGACGTCGCGCTCATCGTGCTGTTGATCGATGAACGGCCGGAAGAAGTCACTGACATGCAACGCACCGTAAAAGGCGAAGTCATCAGTTCGACGTTTGATGAGCCGCCGCAGCGGCACATCCAGGTTGCGGAAATGGTCTTGGAAAAAGCCAAGCGCCTGGTGGAACACAAGCGCGACGTCGTGGTGCTGCTGGATTCCATCACGCGTCTTGCGCGCGCTTACAACGCAGTAACGCCGCCTTCCGGTAAGGTGCTTTCCGGCGGCATCGACGCCAATGCTCTCCAGCGCCCGCGGCGTTTCTTCGCGGCGGCGCGCAACGTCGAAGAAGGCGGCTCGCTCACCATCGTCGCTACCGCTTTGATCGATACTGGCAGCCGCATGGACGACGTCATCTTCGAGGAATTCAAGGGCACGGGCAACATGGAAATCTACCTTGACCGGCGCCTGGCGGATAAGCGCGTGTTCCCGGCGATTGATATCCAGCGTTCCGGCACGCGCAAGGACGAGTTGCTGCTTCCGGCAGATGAGCTCAGCCGTGTGTGGGTGCTGCGCAAGGTCCTGAGCCCGCTTTCAACGGTCGAAGCCATGGAGCTCTTGCTCAGCCGGTTGACGAAGACCAAGTCCAACATGGAATTCCTCAGCTCGATGTCCGCGCCAGCATAAATCATCAACACATTTCCCTCATGCTGGTTTCCACAAGGAAAAAAGCTAACAGCGGGTATAGCCGTTGCGTTGATGGTTAGTTTGTCCGACGAATGCGGC